>JAEDOB010000045.1 GCA_016302225.1 Oscillospiraceae bacterium
GACGTTATCCAGCTTTACATCAAGGACTACTGCGAAAACGCCGTTCCCAATGTAAGCCTTTGCGGTTTCAAGAGGGTAAAGCTTGCGGCGGGCGAAAAAATTTCCGTAGAGATACCCGTTTCCGAAAGGGCATTTACCGCTGTTGACGAAAACGGTCAGCGCAAGCGTTTCGGCAGCAGATTTACGCTGTTTGCGGGAACACATCAGCCCGATGAATTAAGCGAAAAGCTGAGCGGCGCAAAGTGTGTCAGCACAGAAATAAATTTATGATATTTTTCAGAGGAAATGAAAATGAGCGAATTTTTTAAAGGAATCGGCAAGATCCCCTATGAGAGCAAAAACAGCACAAATTCCCTTGCATTCAAGTACATTAGATCGTTGACTATGTTGCCGAAATGATGAAGCTGAACCCTTCAAAGAAGCTCCTCCGGGGTACAGCTAAGTGCTTTGGTCACCCGAGATATATGCACGGTGCAGGCACATCTCCCTCCGCCGATGTTTTCGCTTACGCAGCTGCTCAGATAAAGAAGGCTATTGACGCTAACGTATCATTGAAATAGTATCTCCCCATAATATCGAACGTGACCTGCAAGATAAACCGCTCATCTGCAAAAATCAGGAGTCAGGTAATATTGGACGGTAAATCCCATGAACGAAAAGGTCAGCGTTTTTAAGTTTGGACAGCTTACCATCTGCATTTCCGAGCCTGGAAATAACCGATAAGCCACCATTTTCAGAGCAGATCTCCGAAGAAGCACCGTATTTAAAGCGGCATTGCTTACTTTGGCGGTCTGCTTTTCTCTATTATTATGTAATTTGCCGAAAAAATGGACATAGGTCTTGAAAAATGGTTTAATATGTGATATAATAAGCTTTATGCAATTAGCAAACTAAAATCAACTTGCTTTTCGGAAAGGAAGGCTTTAAATGGTAAACGAATTATCACCAATATTTCCCCTTTCACTGCCAATGCACATCGGATTTGTTATCATAAGTCTGATAGTGCTTTTTATCCACCGCAGGATAAGGAAAAGACAATATCAGCTTTATCTCGGTCTTGGCATAGTTTCGACCTTGCTGGTATATGTTGACAGCAGCAGCTGGTATATGGCAGTTCTGGGGATTGAGGAGTTTGTGCTGGTAGTCCTTGCGCTTATTTCAATGCACAAATATAATAAGGAACGAGAAGCCGAGGAAAATGCAAAATCCGAAAAAACGGAGGAAAAGAGCGATGAAGGCAGTAATTCTTGAAAAACAGGCAGTTTCCGTCGGGGATATTTCTTTTAAGCGTTTTCACGAGCTGTGTGAGTTTACGGAATACGATACCACCGCACCCTCCGAGGCTGAGGAACGCTGTGCAGACGCAGAAGCAGTCCTCTGCAACAAAACGCCCTTTACCGCAGAGCTTATCTCCCGTCTGCCCAAGCTTAAATATATCGGACTGTGCGCAACGGGCTACAATAACATTGACCTTGCCGCCGCTAAGGAACGTGGCATTATCGTTACAAATGTGCCGTCCTATTCGACGGACGCAGTTGCGCAGCACGTTTTTGCGCTGATATTCCACTTTACCAACAGAGTTGCCGTGTACAACCATTCGGTGCATAACGGCGACTGGATAAACTCTGCAAGCTTCTGCTATTTTCCATTCCCCCTGACGGAAATTTCGGGAAAAACTATGGGTATCATCGGCTATGGCAGCATTGGCAAAAAGGTGGCAGAGATAGCAAAGGCATTCGGAATGAAGGTTATCGTCAACACAAGAACGCCGCAAAATGACCCGACTGTCACCTTTGCGGATATTGATACGGTGTTCTCTCAGGCGGATTTTCTGTCAATTCATTGCCCGCTTACGGAAAGCACACGCAGGCTGGTAAACGAGCGCACGCTTTCCCTTATGAAGCCCGACGCCATTCTTATAAACACGTCGAGAGGTGCTATCGTCGATGAAGAAGCCCTTCGGTCGGCTCTGCTTTTCAGCAAGCTGAGAGGTGCTGCTGTGGACGTTGTGGAAACAGAGCCCATGTCCCCCGACTGCCCTCTGCTGACCGCTCCTAATTGCGTTATCACACCTCATATCGCATGGGCTGCACGTCAGACGAGAGAGCGGCTTATGGACATCGTTTACGAAAATCTGGCGGCATTTATTGACGGAAAACCTATTAATGTTGTAAATAATTAACTTGGAGATATTGACTATGTTTGATATAAACGAAAAAAAGCGAATTGTAATAAAGCTGGGTACTTCCACCCTCACCCACCGCACAGGCAGACTGAATATCCGCCGAATGGAGAGCCTTGTAAAGATATTTTCCGACCTGCAGAACTCGGGACGGGAGATAATCCTTGTTTCCTCGGGTGCGGTAGGTCTGGGAATGTCCAAGCTGGGACTGGTTGAAAAGCCCAAGGATACGCCTATGAAGCAGGCATGCGCCGCTGTCGGTCAGTGCGAGCTTATGTATATGTATGACAAGCTTTTCGGCGAATATAATCTGACCGTTGCGCAGATACTTCTGACAAAATACATACTTGAATCCCCCCGAAAGAATAACGTTGAAAACGCCTTCGAGAAGCTGCTGGAAAAGCGTGTTATCCCCGTTGTAAACGAGAATGACACCGTTGCCATAGATGAGCTGGAGCTAGAGCTGGGAGAAAATGACACTCTCGCCGCTCACGTTGGAATTTTCTGTAAGGCAGACCTGCTCATTATCCTTTCGGATATTGACGGACTTTACACGGGAAATCCCAACAGCGACCCCAATGCCGAGCTTATCCCAGTTGTTACCGAGATAAACGAGGAAACACGTTCTATTGCGGGAGGTGCGGGTTCATCTCTCGGAAGCGGCGGAATGATTACAAAGATAAACGCCGCCGAGATCGCAAACAACGCAGGAATTGACATGGTCATCCTCAACGGAAAAAATCCCAAGGTTCTTTACGACCTGTTTGACGGGAAATCCGCAGGAACAGTATTCCTGTCGAAAAAGTGAAAGGAAGCGAAAATATGACCTACATAGAAGAACTGGGCGCAAAGGCAAAGGCTGCCGAGGGTGCTATTGCCGCTGCCTCCGCTATGGAGAAAAACGCCGCTCTCAAGGCAATTGCCGACGCTCTGAACGAAAACGCCGCAAGAATTATCGAGGAAAACAAAAAGGACATTGCCGCTGCCGAAGCAAACGGCATTTCCAAGGTAATGACCGACCGCCTTATGCTGGACGAAAAGCGCATTGCGGGCATTGCAGAGGGCGTTTTCGGCGTTATCAAGCTGGACGACCCCATCGGTTCGGTGGATTACGGAACTGTTCGTCCCAACGGTCTGAAAATTCAGAAGGTACGTGTTCCGCTGGGAACTATCGGTATTATCTTTGAATCCCGTCCCAACGTTACCGTGGACGCTGCCGCACTCTGCCTGAAATCGGGAAACACCTGTATTCTCAGGGGCGGAAAAGAAGCGTATCATTCCAACAAGGTGCTTTGCGAGATAATGCGTTCTGCGGTGAAGTCTGCGGGACTTCCCGAGGACATTATTCAGTTTGTGGACGACACCACCCGTGAGGTCACCACTCAGCTGATGAAGTGCAGCAAGTATCTTGACGTGCTTATTCCCAGAGGAGGAGCAGGGCTTATCAAGGCGGTTACGGAAAATGCCACCGTGCCCGTTATCGAAACGGGCGTCGGAAACTGTCATGTTTTCGTTGACGAAAGTGCCGACCCCGAAATGGCTGTGAATATCGTTGACAACTCAAAGACACAGCGTCCCTCCGTCTGCAACGCTATCGAAAGCCTGCTTGTCCACGAGAAATGCGCAGAAAAGATACTTCCCATGATAAAGGCAAGACTTGACGAGCATAATGTAGAGATCCGAGGCTGCGAAAAAACAAAGGCTATCCTCGGTGAATGCGTTGTTCCCGCCACCGAAGAGGACTATGCAACGGAATTCCTCGATTACATCATTGCCGTTAAGGTCGTTAAGGACATTGACGAAGCTATCGCACACATCTCGAAATATTCCACCAAGCACTCCGAGTGCATTGTTACAAACAGCCTTGCAAATGCTGAAAAATTCCAGAAGCGCATTGACGCCGCCTGCGTATATGTAAATTCCTCCACCAGATTTACCGACGGCTCGGAATTCGGTTTCGGCGCAGAGATCGGCATTTCCACCCAGAAGCTTCATGCAAGAGGTCCCATGGGGCTGAAAGAGCTTACCTCCGTTAAGTATCTCATTAACGGAAACGGTCAGATACGCTGATTTGCCATGAGTGATATGAATAACACAGGTGAGCTGTTCGACTATGACGAATATCTGGAGGAAAGCGGTCAGAACAGGTCACGCAGAAAGAAAAAGAAGAAAAAAACAGTTAAAAAGGCTGTCGTAAAGCGTCCCGAGCAGAAGGACGCAGCGGCGGAAGCTGCGGAATCAATTGAGCATATTAAGAGAATGTTCGACGATGCCCTGGACGAGGACGTTTCCGATTTTGAGGAGCTTACCGAGTCCGCACAGCCCGTTGAGGACACCGCCCCCGCAAGGGCATTTACCGAAGCCGAAATAAAAAAGCGTTACATTGTAACGGGCTTTATCGTCATAATTATGGCGGTCATAGGGCTTGTTTCCACCATTACCGCAGGCGTGGAATTTGTAAAGGGCATTGCCGACAACACGCAGCAGAAAAAGGAATTTGAGCGGTTCATCTTCCCCATCGTTATGTGCGACCCTGCGCCGTTCGACCAGACTGTCAAGCTGCGTTCCGACACCATGATAACCGCCGCCGTTTGGGATATTATCCTTTATGAGGACAAAAGCAAGTATGAATCGGAGTTTGATATTATGATCGTGCCCGAGGTTGACGTTGAACAGCATGCCACAAAGCTTTTCGGTACGGGACTCAGCTTCACTCACGGAACAATTGAAACTCCGGGATTTCAGTTTTATTATGACGAGGAGATAAAATCCTACCGTGTCCCGTCAAACCCGAAATATTTCTCCTATTCGCCGCAAATCGCAGAGATGACTCGTGTGGGAGAAAGCTATACGCTTAAAGTGGGCTACGTTTCCCCTACTCCCGCATGGCTGACGATCTCCTCGGAGCAGGAGCTTGTCCCCGAAAAATATGTTGAATATGTTGTGTCAAAAAGAGGAAATAACTACACTTTGGTTGCTATCAAGGACACTTATATTGAACAGAATGTGGACGATCCGCTATAAAAAACCTATGATGTGCCGCCTGATTTCGGACGGCACATTTATTATGTTCGGAAATTATTTGCGAATATTCAGACATTATCTTGTAAATTTACATCATATTAACATATTATCCAACAGAAAACATCATTTTTTTGTGAATTGTAATCAAATTGTAGTCAAAAAGTAGTGACAAACGGCGAATTATATGTTATAATAGTATTGTCCCATATTATAATGGACAGTCGGACAGCTTATTGCCGACAGCATACGACCGAGAGGTGAATGCCTTTACTATGAAAAAAATCAGCGAATCGCAGAAGCTGGCAATTGTAATAGCTCTTGCCGCAGTAACAATCATCGCTGTTATTACAGCTGCCGTGCTGTTTATAAAAATAAATGTCAACCGTTCGGTGAAGGTCGCAGATGTAAACGGTGTTGTAAGCATCACTCGAAACGGTATCCCCGTAAATCCTGCGGCAGGTATTCCCCTGAAAAGCGGAGATGTGATCTCCACAGACGCCGAGAGTACTATAAGAGTGTGCATTGACGGAGATAAGTGGGTGTCATTTGAGCCGAACACATCTGCATATATTAATTATGACGGCACAGTCGGAAACGGCAGCACATATGTCAATGTTACAAACGGCGCAGTCATTGCCCGTCTTGACAAAAGTCTGCCCATAAAATCGGTATTTGCCGTTAAGACTCCGAATGCTGTGGTCAATGCCCGAGGCACGGTTTTCCGCACCGAATTCTCACTTGAAAACGACTATCAGAATTACAAGGACGTTTATGTGACCACTGTCCACAACATTGAAGGTACCGTTGCCCTGCAGCTTTACGACCTTAATTCGCAGCCTGTGGAGAACAATATGCTTCTTTTGACAAAAACATCGGCGCAGATGATCTCCTGCAAGGATATTACCGAATATCTTTATCTCAATCAGGATTACAGCGCCGCCGATTTGAAATATTACACCTTGAAGGAGCTTATAAGGATATGCAGCGAACGGAACATTTCATTCTCTCTATCCGAGCTGAATGATGCGCTTTTCAGAGCTGCGGAAAGGCTTTTGGTAGAAAGCTCTCCCACACAGACCACCGTCACGGAAACGGAGCCTTCGGAGGTAACAACTACCGTCACCGAGGAAGAAACTCAGACGGAAACCACCACCGAAGAAACAACAACTGTTCCCGAAACCACCACCACAACAACGGAAACCACGACAGAAGAAACCTCGGAAAGCCAATCCGAAACCTCAGCACCCGAAACATCTCCGCCGGAAACTACGGCTTTGGAAGAACCGCCGCAAACATCGGCGTCGGAGTCGGAAACTCTGCCCGTGCCTGCCCCCGTCCCTCCGCTCCCTGCGGATAACGAGATGTCGGCAGTTACCTATTTCGGCGATGTCAGCGGGCTTGTCTGATGAAAGGAAGTATTATACAATGTCATCAAATATGAAAATTGCCATAGGCGCAGCGGCTTTAGCCATTGTCGCCATTATTGCAACAATATTTATAGTAAACGGCGGATTTGCTCCGTCGGGACTGTATGTTACCGCAGTCAGCGGAAACGTCTATATCGACAACATCGAAACGGGGCGCACAGCCGCAGTCGCCGGGAGAAAGCTGTCTAAGCTGGAGATAATCACCGTTGAAAGCGGCGGAAAATGCACCCTTACATATCAGACAAAAAAGCTTGGGGACAATAACTATGCCGTTATGAACGAATGCTCTCAGGCTATCGTCAGCGACGATTTTTCGGGAAAGAAGCCCTCGGAGCTGAATGTTACACAGGGTACTCTCATCGTCAATAACGCCAGCGCAAAGGACGGCTTTATCCGTATCAGGACGGCAAACGGGCTTTACAACACCGATGAAACCGCTGCTGTTGTCAGATTTGCCGCAAGCGAGGACCCGCAGTACACTATCTGCCATAACTTCGTGAGCACTATGAGAATTCAGCTTTACGATGCTATGGGAAATACGGTGGACAAAAACCAGCAGCTTCTTCCCCAGACAGCTTCAAAGGCTCTGCTGGAAAAAACCACCTCCAAATTTGAAACTCTTAACTGCGAATTCAAACTGGAAGAGCTTGACGCAGCCACACTTAACGAGCTTGCTCAGCTGACAGCCTTTGTGACACTTCCATACTCTGCCGACGAGCTTAAAGCAGCCGCAGACCTTATGGAGGAAACCGCTCCTCCCCCGCTTATTGAGGACCCCATTCAAACAGCGGACACTCTGACAACGGCGGATACCGAGCCCGTTTCCATAACCATGCCCGAAACGGTCACAACGGAGCCTCCCCGTGATACAGAAGCAAGTATACAGGTCATCACAACAACAGCTCCCCAGACAACAAAGCCCCCTGTGACGACCACTACACCCGCCCCCACAACTACCGCTGCACCCCAGACCACAGCTCCTCCGCAGACGACGCCCGCACAGACTACCACAACTCAGGCGTTGGAGCGGTATTTCACCGTGACCTTCGACATCGACGGCAGAACGGAAACACAAACCGTCAAGGAAGGCGATAATGCCGTATTCCCCGCAAATCCCGTAAAGGAAGGCTTCGAGTTTGTGGGCTGGGACGGTCAGGGAACGAATATTACCTCCGATGTCACCATAAAGGCACTGTTTGAAGCTGTCAAGGACTGCACAGTTACACTTATTATCGGCAATCAGACAAGAACCGTTACCGTCCCCTACGGCGGAGATGTTCAGCTGCCTAATGATATTATACTTGACGGAGTTACCATTTCCGGCTGGGACAGAGAACTTACAAATATTACCGAGGACTGCACCATTACCGCAGTTTTCGACCGTGCCGACTGCATTGTTACCTTCAATATTGACGGGCGGATATTTACGCAGAAGGTCGCTTACGGCGGAACTGCCGAACCTCCCTTTACCCCTGAAACAAATTACAAGGGAGAGTATTTCACAGGCTGGAGCAGAGCACTTGACAATATCACTTCCGATGTAACCATTGATGCTCTCTATTCTTCCGAAGCTTACACAGTCACCATCGTTATCGGAAACAACGTTACGACACAGACGGTACCCAAAGGCGGAGATGCAGTTCTCCCCAACGATCCCTCCATCGACGGAATGGTATTCACAGGCTGGAGCCACAACGGAAAGAACATCACAGCCGATACCGTTATTACCGCAAATTTCACAGAGTCTAAAAAGATAGTGACCGTTACCATAGATAACGGCGGTGAGATCACGGTGGTTGAGATCATGGAGGGCGACGATGTCACCCTTCCCACCCCCAGAGAATTGCTTGATAAGACCTTTGTGGGCTGGAGCCATGACGGAAAGAACATCAGAGATAACATAACCATTACAGCACAATATGAATAGTACCGATGGGCTGATGAATTAATTCTGCTGCCCAAGTGACGTATTTAATTGGGTGTTCCCCTGCCTTCGGCGGGGGAACACCCAAAATTATTATTCTGCTGCCTGCGGAGTTTGTCAAAGCTCCGCAGGCTTTTGTTTACAAAACAGTTACAAAAGCTACACCATTCTTAAAAAATGATTACAGTTTCCAAATTATGTGGAATTCTTCCATAGGTGATGATATAATAGTCTATATGAGAAACTGTCGGACAAAATCAGGGAATTCCGACAGAAAGACAGGAAGTGTTTGCTTGCCATTTATTGAGGTCCGAGGGCTCAGAAAAATATACAGGCTGGGCTCGGAAAAGGTCGTTGCGCTGAACCGTATCGACCTTGCAATCGAAAAGGGGGAGATCTGCTGCATACTGGGCACATCGGGTTCGGGTAAATCCACCCTTCTGAATATGCTGGCAGGATTGGAAAAGCCCACCAAGGGAGATATTATCATAAACGGCGTAAATATTGCCAAGCTGAACGAAAAAAAGCTTGCAAAATTCCGTCAGGAGAACACGGGGTTCGTTTTCCAATCGTACAACCTGCTGACAACTCTTACCGCTGTTGAAAATGTGGCAATGCCGCTGATGTTCAAGGGGATTCCCAAGCAAAAGCGTGAAAAAGCCGCAAAGAAAATGCTCAAGGCGGTGGGGCTGGAAAAACGTATGAAGCACCACCCCAATCAAATGTCGGGCGGTCAGCAGCAGCGTGTGGGCATAGCAAGGGCGTTTGTGGCACACCCTAATGTCATTTTCGCCGATGAGCCTACGGGAAATCTGGACACAAAGACCACCATTGAGGTCATGGAGCTGATGGTCAAGATGTGCCGAAAGCATAACCTAACGCTGATACTCGTTACACACGACCCCGAAATTGCCGTTTATGCGGACAGGATAGTTCATCTCATTGACGGAAAAATCGACAGCGACAAGAAGAATGTTTCCGTTGTGCCCGTGCCGACAGATGATGAAACGACAGCTGTTGTTACCGAAAATAAAATCGATCTGAAAAAGGAATGAATGATATGAAGATTTTTAGACGAATTGCTGCTTTGTTTACGGCGGCGTTAATGTGTTTTTTGATATGTATGCCCGTATGTGCAGATGACAGCTATCTTGGTACAGGGGCAAATGTTTCGGGATACAGTATTTCACCGTACTATCGCATAGAAAAGGACAATGTTTTCAACATAACCCTTACAAGCTACATACCTCTCGAAAATTTTGACCAATACATCACAGAAGCCGACCTGATTGACAAATTTGATTTTGCCAGAGCAGACAAAACCGAAAGCTTTATTGTGGATTATCCCGATGCGTATAACCCAATTGTCCGTGTAAACGGAACATTTCTGGAAGTAGTGACATCCTTCAACAATGTTGTTTACACAGGTAAAGGCAAAACATTCAGCTTCAAGCTTTTCTTTAACAGCGCAGGTTCGGGTTCAACCATTACTTTGACAACGGATATTGTTGAATGTATAGAATACGTTGACCCCGAACAAAAGGACCCCAACGTCCCCACCTACACACTTGCTTCAGGACAGACCTTTACCGCCGCAGCGGGCAGCGAAACGGTTATCAAGCCAACACTTCGCAACCTGACCTCCGGCTTTGCAACGGCAGTTTCGGCGACGCTTTCGTCCTCCGACGCAAACGTTACCGTGCTGACCACAGAAGCGCAGAACATCAATTCCTCGGCGTACATAACCTCGTTCAGCCCCGCTTATACCATTTTTGTTCCGCAGACAACTCCTGCGGGAATTTACCAACTGTCCCTGTCGGTAACGTCCTACGACATTCACGGCACGGCGCACACTCAGGAGCCTATCACCATTCCTCTGAATGTTACCAATGACCTTAACGCCTCGGGGCTTAAAATCGACAATTACAAGGTCAGCAAGAACCCCGTCTGCCCCGAGGATAAGTTTGACCTGACCATCTATCTTACCAATGAAACAGGCGTTGACCTTAACTCGGTAAAGCTCTCTCTTGACGGTCTGGACACGGCGAAATTCGTTATGGATTCGGGATTGTCCGTCAAGACCATCGACATTCGGGAGGACGAAAGCGCCGAGGTAGTGTTCCCGCTTATCGGTATGGACGGTATCTCCGCTATTCGTGAAAATATCCCCATTAAGGCAGAGTACAGCGTAAATCCCAACGACGCTTCCGCAGTTCAGACTATTACATATACCGCTTCCGTTGCCTGCGACCCCACAGGCGGCAATTCGGGAAACGGTATCAGCAAATACGGTCTGTCGGTCACAAACTATACCGTCAGCCGAAACAACATCTCCGAGGGCGGCAAGTTCACTCTGACAGCCACCGTTACCAACAGTTCGGGCAAGGACATCAAGGGCGCACGCCTTTCTCTGGACGGTCTGGACGGCAGCAAGTTTGCCGTTGACGGCGGTCTGTCCTATGCGGATTTTGACATTAAGAAGGGCGAAAGCAAAAGCTTTGCCTTTAATCTGGTAGGCTGCAAGGGCATTTCCTCTATCCGTGAGGTCATTCCCATGGTCACGGAATATCAGACCAAGTCCAATGACCCACAGTCGGTGGTGTCCTCGTCGGTCAATGCGACTATTTCCTGCTATCCCAAACAGGAGGTAACAAGCGACGAAACGGAGGCGTTTGCGCCGAATATCATCATCGACAGCTATGATTTCGGCGGTGAATACGTTATTGGCGGAAAGTCCTTCCCTCTGAAAATCACCCTGAAAAACGCTTCAACTTCTACCGCTATCCAAAACCTTAAAGTGATAATCCAGGGCGGTGCGGGCAACGGTGAAAACGGCATTGCCTTCTCCCCCGCCAATTCGTCAAACTCCTTCTTTATCGAAAATCTTGCGGCAAAG
>JAEDOB010000307.1 GCA_016302225.1 Oscillospiraceae bacterium
AGCTGAGGCATTCCTCCTGCTCGCAGAAATCCTTCATATCGATTCCGCCGATAGTAGTCATGGACCAGGGAACCATAGAGGAATCACCGTGTTCACCCAGAACATAAGCATGAACGTTCTTGATGTTTACATCAGCCTTTGTAGCAATAGCTGTACGCAGACGAGAGGAGTCAAGAACAGTACCCGAACCGATAACCTGCTCGGGCTTCAGGTTTGTGCACTTGAGAATAGTGTAAGTAAGAATGTCAACCGGGTTGCTGACAACAACATATATAGCATTGGGGGCAAATTCAACGATCTTGGGCATTACGTCCTTGATGATGTTTACATTGGTCTGAGCAAGGTCAAGACGGGACTGACCGGGCTTTCTTGCGATACCGAGAGTTACAACAACGATGTCGGAGTCCTTAGCGTCCTCGTACTCACCGTCAGTGATGTCAACTGTGGGACAGAAAGCAACGCCCTGGAGAATATCAAGAGCCTCACCCTTTGCCTTTTCCTTGTTAATGTCGATCATAACGATCTCTGAGCAAGTACCCATAACCGTCAGGGTATAAGCAATGGAAGCACCAACGTTACCTGCACCAAGCACGGTGATCTTCTTACCCTTTTTCATTTCCATAACAAACTTCCTCCAATTTAAAATCATATACTACCTTTGCCGCAAGCTGCGGTCGGTTTGGCATTCGGCACTATTTCCGAACGCCTTCCCCGATTGTTAATATTATAACATACTCTTTCGAAAAATACAAGAGCAAAAGCAAATTTGTCCGTGAATTAATTCAAAATTCACAATTTATTTATATTCACTGCTGCTCCAATCCCGAAATTTTCAGATAATCACAAATAATATCAACGCACTTGTCAATGCCGATGTCACCTGTGTTAAGGCAAAGATCGTAGTTGCGAATGTCTGTCCATTCCCTGCCTGTGTGTGACTTATAGTAAGCACTTCTCTCCTTGTCTATCCTGTTGATAAGTGCTTCAATGTCGTCGGTGACGTCGGTGTATTTCAGAACATTTTTCACGCAGCTGTCCATATCTGCCCAGATGAAAACGCTGAGAACATTTACATAATTCTTCAAGACAAAATCGGCGCACCGTCCCACGATGACGCAGGATTCCTTAGAAGCAAGCTCCCTGATTATCTCAGCCTGATAGTTAAACAGGTTTTCGTCGGAAACAAATTTCCTGTCGGAAGGCGGAATGATCTCCCCCGTATACACCTTGGGACGGCTGAAAAGTCCGCCCTTCGCCTTCTCGTCAGCCTCACCGAAAAGTTCCTCCTTAATGCCGCTTTTTTCGGAAGCAAGCTTCAGAAGCTCCTTGTCATAGAATTTCACATTAAGGCGTTCAGCCAGCTTTTTGCCTATCTGCCTGCCGCCGCTGCCGTAACCTCTTGCAATGGTAATGACAAAATTGTCCATAAACACACCTCTCATTTTACAATATTATCGAATGCTGTGTTTTATGCAAAAGCTTATTCGCCGAGATAAGCCTTCTTAACGGAATCATCGTTCATCAGTTCATTTGCATCACCCGAAAGGACTATCTTTCCCGTTTCAAGCACATATGCCCTGTTAGCGATGGAAAGTGCCTTCTTAGCGTTTTGCTCAACAAGAAGCACCGTGGTGCCGCTCTTGTTTATCTCCTTGATGATGTCAAATATCTCGGAAACATACAGCGGGGAAAGTCCCATAGAAGGCTCGTCCATGAGGATAATGCTGGGGTGGGACATTAGTGCCCTGCCCATAGCAAGCATCTGCTGCTCACCGCCCGAAAGCGTTCCCGCTATCTGATTTTTTCTTTCAAGCAGTCTGGGAAAACGCTTGTAGACCATTTCAAGTGTATCGGCGATCTCCTTTTTATCCTTGCGGGTGTATGCACCCATTTTCAGATTATCATAGACTGTCAGCTGCTGGAAAATTCTTCTTCCCTCGGGAACGTGAGCCATTCCGAGAGATACTATCTTATGAGCGGGAGTTTTGGTAAGCTCCTTGCCCTCAAACTCTATGCTGCCGCTTTTTGCCTGGATAAGTCCCGTTATAGTATGGAGGATAGTGGTCTTTCCTGCGCCGTTTGCGCCGATAAGAGCAATTATCTCCCCTTGATTTACCTCAAAGGATATGCCCTTAACAGCGTTGATAACACCGTAATAAACCTCAAGATCCTTTATCGTAAGCATTGCCATATTCCGCACCGTCCTCCTGTTAATCTCCGAGATAAGCCTTGATAACGCGCTCGTCGTTGAGGACGTCCGCCGTGATACCGTGAGTAAGCTCGGTTCCGAAGTTCAGAACGGTAACCTCCTCGCAGATACCCGAAACAAGCTTCATATCGTGTTCGATAAGCAGAATGGTCATATCGAAATTATCTCTTACAAAGCGGATAGTGTTCATCAGCTCCGCAGTTTCGTT
>JAEDOB010000046.1 GCA_016302225.1 Oscillospiraceae bacterium
GTGATTTTCCAATAAACACACCTTTTTTATTTTACTCTCTGTTTTGCACAATGTCAAGCAGAAATTTTCTGCCCTTTTGCCAAAATTTCTGTGTATTTTGTCGATTTTGAAAGGACATTTCAAGCAAAATCAACAGTTACCATAAAATTTGCCAAAAAAATACGCCGTCCCCTGCAAAAGCAAGAAACGGCGAAGGATTACGGCTTATTGAAAAGCTGCGAAATAAGCGTAACTATCAGGAAAATCAGATTATATATAATAGTATTGGAAACGGACAGCGCACCAAACTCCTTCATGCAGATAAGCGCAATGACCAGCACAATGCCCAGAAGCATGGCAGTCGCCTGAATGCAGACGCCCAGCGTAACGCTTCTGCGGAGCTTCTTTGCCGTCATTATGACGCTTGTCATAGCCGAGAAGCTTTCCGAGCAGACCATAGCCGTCGATGTCTTGGGCTGGTATTCCGTAAGCTCCTCATAAACGGGGTGCAGCCTAAAGGGTATCAGCTTGAACATTTCGGGCGAAACGCCGAACATCTCCGAAAGCCTGTTAATGCTGATAATGGAATCCACCGAACGCAGCATCAGGTAAATATGGTTCTTCTCCAGCTGCCGCAGCGCATTTTCAACATCAATATTTGCCTTCAGATCAAGAATGAACATCGCCGAAAGCTCGCCCGAAATTGACAGATAAACAGCACACCTGTTGCCCTCGGTATACTCCGCTTCCTTCTCCGCAGAGGGCAGCCCTTCAATGCTGTGATTAATCATCAGATCTCTGTTTCCGAGAAGTATGCGCCTGTTGTTTATCCAGCCGCAAAGTCCCATGGAATCCTCGTAAATGTAGCTTTCAACGGGGTTTAGAAGCTCGGTTTTTCCCGCAATAATGTCGTAGAACATATTCCTGAGAACACTTCCCGCCTGTGCGGTAAGGCTTGCTGCCTCAACGATAGCCTCGTCAATGCGTGTTTCCGAGAATATCTTTATTCTGTACAGCGAAACCATTCCCTGGGGGAAAAGCTGTGCGGCATCGGCAACAATGCTGTTGGTTTCCGCAAAATCCTGTGCGCTGTCATATCCGATAATGGCAGCCTGCATGGGACGGAGTTTTTTCGACGCCGCCGCCATGGGAAGATTTGCCACCAGCATCATAGCAAAGCAGGAGCATATGCAGATAGTTCCCGTAAATACGGAAAGCGCAGGATAAAACGCCGACTCGCTGTATCCACCGCTTTTAAACAGAGGAACAGCCACCGCACCCGCAATTAACGCCAGACCGATAAGAATAGGCGTAAATATGCGGCAGAAGCGGTCGGTAATGTCGGAATTATAGGAATTCTTTACAAAGTCGGAGATAAACTCTGTCTTTCTCATAGCAGCCAGAGCGGGAATGTCGTTCAGCGTTCCCCTTGTGAAGACCTGAGCCTTTTCCTCGTCCTTGACCATAAACATAGCGCATTTCTTGCTTGTTCCCGAAATATAGCGGAAATTCCGCTCAGTTCTCGAAACGATAAGCAGCTTACCTATGGTATTGAACAGCAGGCAGCCTATGGCAGCGGGAACATAGTTATGTACGATACCCGCCTTAACGAGATTGGGAGATGCAAGCATTGTAAAGGACTGCACCAGCGACGCTATGACCGCAGCGGCGGTAAGGCTGTCACAGTCGCCCTTCATGGCTAACAGCTTTGAAATTCCGCAGGCTATGACCGTGTAGGAAACAAACGCCGCCAGCACTCCTATAATTGAGTTCACGAAAACAAAAGCGGGAGTCTGTGTCTGCTTGTCGAGAAGCTGGATAATAGGCAGTCCGAAATCGTTAGCCAGTGCCATATAAGCAGTCAGCAGCAGGCAGATGGTCAGCACCGCCAGACGCACAATAAGCGTGCTTTTCAGCTGTAAAATGTCATCATTGATGGAGGCTGCATCATCGAAGCTGTTGAAATCGTCGATGGAACCCTTTTCCTCGGCGTTCTCGGCAACCTCCTCCTCGGGAGTTTCCTCCTCATCGCCCACAAGACGGAAATTATCAATGACCATGTTGCGGCGTTTTTTCAGAGCAATTGCCTTTTCGACCTCCTCGGAACGCTCAAAAACGTCCTCGGGCTCGCTCTGTGCAGGATTTTCCTCCTCCGTTTTGGGACGGCTTATCTTTGCCGTATCGGGAATTATCTTGTCACTGAGCAGGTCAAGGTTCAGGTCGGAGGGCTTGCTGCGCTCAACGGGCACAACGGGCGTACCTCTTCGCTCCTGCTTGATGCGGCGCATTTCGTCCATAAGCTGGGGATTTTCGGGCTCGTCGCCGCTTGGCTTGGCAAGCATTCCCGTAAAGCCCGATAACACGTCCTGCAAGCCTGTCCGTGATGCCTTTTCCCTGTAATATTCGGAAAAACCGCTCTTATCCTTCGCAGGCGGATTGTCGGCGGGAAGTTCTGCGGGATTAGGCTCCTTGGCAGCCGCCGCAAGCTCCTCGCGCCGTGCTATCATTTCCTTCTGCACTTTAAGCTTGCTGAAAATAGCGGTAAAGCCCTTAAACAGGGTGTTTTCACGCTTTGAAGCGGCAACCGCCTTGGGAATTCCCCCTGTTTTATCCATATAAATATCCGAAAGCTCGTCCGAGTTTTTATCCTTTGCCCTGAGATCGGAATATTTTTCCAAAGGCGGCTTTCTTGCGGGGCGCTTGTTGTAAACCTCCGCATACTGATTAGCACTCTTTTCGGGCTGCGGCTCGGGCTTTTCACCCGCATAGGAACGCATAAGCTCCTCGGAAGGCTTCTGATGCTCCGCCTCTTTTATGTTGAAAAGTCCTGTCTGAGAGGTTATTTCAGCCCTTTTTATGCTGCCCGTATTGGCAATGCGCTGCTCGTCGGCTCTGCGCCTTATCTCCTCACGCTCCGCCTTTATTTCGGGTGCTCTGCCCTTTACATCAATATCCAGAGATTTGTAAAATTCGTCCAGCACCTTTTTGCGGTGACTGTCCTCGGGACTGATTTTTTTCTCGGCTGCAATCGGCTTGGGAGCAGGCTTTTCCCTGACCGTTTCCTCCGCAGGCTTCTCCTTCACCGCTTCTTCCGCAGGCTTTTCCTTCACTGCCGAGGTTGCAGCGGAAACGGGCTTGACCTTCTCCGCAGCAGGCTTGCTTCCCGACTTATCCAGCTTGGGAACAGCCCCCGAGCTTCTCAGCTCCGCAAATGGGTCCTTCTTGTATTTATCCTTTGTAATGCTTTCCTCGGGTTTAACGGGAGTTGTCCTCGACGAAGCATTTTTCTCCTCAAACGCCTTTTTCAGGGAGGACTTTACGCTGTCGGGTGCTTCTTCCCAGGGAACCTCCGCAGTTTTTTCGGGGATAGGCATGGTGACATGGGTAAACCGTTCCTGCTCGATAATTTCCGCAGACTCAGCCTTTTTGGGACTCTCCGCAGCCTTCTCCGAACTGCTTTTATAGCTGCCGTTTAAGATAGCCTCAAGATCGTCGTCCGAATAAGAGGAGCGTCCGAAGTCATCCGACCTGTCTTTTTTGGGATATTCATTTAGTATATCATCTAACGAAAACTGTCCGTCAGCCAACTAAAGACACTCCTTTACATAATTTTTTTGATCCTTCTCTGGCGAACCGCCTCATACATAAAAATGCCTGCCGCCACAGAAGCGTTAAGGGAGGTTATTTTCCCGAACATGGGGATACTCAGCAGAAAATCGCACTTTTCCTTAATAAGTCTGCCCATGCCGAAGCCCTCCGAGCCTACCACCAAAGCGCAGGGACCCGTCAGGTCGCAGTCGGCGTAATCGGTGCCGCTGCCGTCGGTGCCGTATATCCAGACGCCGTTTTCCTTTAATTCGTCAATAGCCGCCGCCAGATTTGCCACTCTTGCCACAGGCAGATAGCTTGCAGCCCCCGCCGAGGTCTTGAACACAGTGTGCCCCAGAGCCGCCGAACGTCTTTTGGGGATAATGATGCCGTCCGCACCCGCAGTTTCGGCAGTTCTTATAATAGCACCCAAATTGTGAGGATCCTCGATCTCATCGCAGATAATGATAAACGGCGGTCTGCCCTTTTCCTTGGCAGAAGCGAGAATATCCTCGATAGTGGAATATTCCGCACAAGCACCCACCGCAATAACACCCTGATGGGACGCTCCGCCCGACATTGCCGTAAGCTTCTTGTCGTCGGTTTTCTTGATAAGCACGCCCTTTTCCGCAGCCAGCTTTAGTATCACGGCAATGCTGCCCCCCGCAGCGGAGTTCACGTAAATGCAGTTAAGTGACTTCCCCGCTTTAAGCGCTTCGGTAACGGGATTTCTTCCGATAATATAGTCGGAATCCTCGTCCATAGGCGAAAAGCTGTCCGCAGGCTTGCTGTCACGGGGCTTAGGGGGACGTCCCCTGCTGTCCTTGGGCTTAAAACCGCCCTTTCGGTCGTCATTACGGGCAGTTCTGCCTGTTTTATTATATTTATTTTTATCTGACATATAGAATAAACTCCTTATAAAAATCGGTCAATAATCATATTTATACTATTATATCAGAAAATGTTCAGCTTTTCAACAATATTTTCGGAAAATTTTATATATGTTCACATAGTAAATAGAATTGTCATAATAATAAGCGTAACGACCGCCGTCAAAGCGGAGGACAGCCCCGCAATTTCCGCCGCAGTCATTACCCTCCTCCGTCCCCTTGACCCCGTTATCCTTTGCAGATAGGAGGCAGCCTCATCGTTCAGAAGCTTCGGCGGCAGCTCGTCGCTCCCCGGGCGGAGATACAGCACCGCCTTTTCAAAGTAATCGCTCTCCGTTGAATTTATCTCGATAACTCGCCTGTTTACGCCCTTTATCATAGAAAAATGCTCCTTTTTTCGGTATTCGGGAATATTATTGGCAGTTATGACCGTGATATACAAAAAGTAGAAGGACACTTACAGAGTTTTCAACATACTGTTGGAAAATAAGTTGAAAACTTTTCTGTTTACCGTTAGTTATATGTTGAAAACTCTGTTGAAAGAGTTGAAAACTCCCATAGAACCGACGGTCACAAAATTGTGGAAAAAGCAATTACAGCGGGTATTATGAAATAAAAGGAAATTCCATGTAAACCGACAATGAAAAACGTCAATTTCTCGATGTTAAAAACGCTATCGCCCTCTCGATACTGTCCTTTGAATTTCCCCAATCGGCGTCCTTTCCCGTGTTGCGGTAGTCATACATTGTGCAATATTTGGAAACGTCGCTGTACAATTCCTCCAGATAATTTTTGACAAGCTTTGAGGTCGCCGCATTGAAATCCTCCAGCTCCTTTTTCTGCAAATGAACCGGTGCCAGCGACAGCAGCAGGTCATAATGGGGCAGACAGATAAACTGCTGCTCCTCATACAGCGCACGGAACTCCCTGTTGCCGAACATCTCAAAAAGGGTTTTCATCAGACGCTCCATTCCCCAGTCAACCTTTTCGCAGACAAAGCAGCTTTCGTTAATGGCGGAAAGCTTGGCTTTTCGGGCATTTTTCGGTTCAAACAGACGGCGGCGTTCAAACATCTGCTGATCTACCGCCGCAAGATGAGTTTGGAGCATCAACGCCAGAGAAAGGCGGTTTTTCTGCTTCTGCATCTGCGAAAAATGGGTCTTGCAGAAGCCCGCACGGTTGGTTTCCATACGCACATCGGGTTCCATCATGGCAGCACCCATAATGTATTCGACGGTGCGGCTTTCCAGCATATCCCTCATTCGGCAGATAGGGCAGCCGCACTTTGGTTCAAAGATCTCGCTTATAGGTATTGTAAGAATACTTTCACGCATAATTTAAATTCCTTTCATATTTAATTAATGTTATCCAAGACTGAATTTATTATAATGATTATATCACAGCTTTCGGCATATTTCAACTTTTTTCGTTTTATCTGCCGAAAAATCGGTTTTGAGGTGCTTTATGGAATATTTTACCCGAGGAAACGACATTATCCTGAAACAGCAGGACTTCAACTTAGCGGAAACTCTCGACTGCGGACAGGCTTTCCGCTGGACGGCTGACGGTGACGGATTTACCGGATTTTTCCTGGATAAACCCCTGACTATCCTGAATGAGAAAGACTATTTCGTCCTGAAAAATACCTCCGAGGAGGAGCTTCTGAACGTCTGGGCGGATTATTTCGACCTGAACACCGACTACGGCGAGCTTAAACGGCTTTTTTCGCAGGACGAAACTCTGTCAAAGGCATGCGCCTATGCGGGGGGCATAAGGCTTCTCCGTCAGGATTTTTTTGAGTGTCTTATCTCGTTCATCATCTCCCAGAACAACAATATCCCCCGTATCAAGGGCATTATCGGGCGGCTTTGCGAAATGTTCGGCGGCTTTCCCACACCGTCCGACCTTGCCGAAAAAACGGTTGACGACCTTGCCCCGCTGCGTTCGGGATTTCGTGCAAAATACATATGCGATGCGGCGGCAAAGTCCGCTTGCGGGGATATTTCCCGTGAAACAATTTCGGAAATGTCAACCGAGGATGCACGCAGGGCACTTATGACAATCAAGGGCGTTGGTCCCAAGGTAGCGGAATGTGTCCTGCTTTTCGGGCTGCACCGTGTGGAAGCGTTCCCCGTCGATGTGTGGATAAAGCGGGTCATGGCGGAGTATTACCCGAACGGTCTGCCCGAGTACGCAGTGCCGTTTGGCGGAATTGCACAACAATATCTCTTCCATTATATCAGAAATAACCATTGACGCCGCAGGATCTCAGACATATGACGTTTCGTTTAACGGTTAATTTTGTCGATTATTCGCTCTAAATCTTAACATTATTTAAAATCCACAAAATATCGTTGACTTTACAGCATATTTTAGTTATAATTATATTATATATTTTACTTGAAATGGGGTATTTCCCCTGCAGTGCGTACAAAACAGGTTCGCCTTCGGGGCGGACAGAAAGGTGTGATTTCAGCGTGGAAATTTTCAAGGACTATGACCAATTCAAGGAAAAGTGTCTGAACTTCTCCTCCAGATTTATGGAGGCATATTTTAAGGATAACAGTCCCGTTTGTCACCCGACTGTGGAAAATATGATCCTCGTTGCCTGCTCAGAGGAGGAGGCCCACAGCAACGCAATTTACATCGCCCGTATGGCGGATATGATGCTTATGTCCGATATGGGAACAGAGTGGGAGACCTTCAATCTGCAGGAGGCAAGAAAGATCGCCGCAGAAAACGGTCACGTCCTGCTTACCGACCTTCTTTTTGAAAACGCCTTCTTCTCCGAGGACTGGATGATAAACGGTCAGAACGACCGTGTAGTTGTCAGCGAAGCATATATGAGAGAGCAGGGCAAGAGATACGCCCCCGTTACCCCTCTCACCAACAAGGTCCTCTGCTTTAAGAAAATAAACAACAGCTTCTTCTGGCAGAAGGCTGACCCATCGCAGCTGCTTGTTCTCAATAAGGAATACATAGGCTCCCGACTTGCGGAGTATGCCGCTGCCGCTGCCGAAAAGCTGCCCTCCCTCTCTGCTGCGGAGGACAAGACCATTCCTGCCTTTGGAGGAAAGATCGTTATCGGCAAGGACGAGGTGCGCCAGAAGATAACCAATCAGATATTTGCCGCCGTTGATGAAGCAGTTTCAGTAATGAAGGATAATCTTACCATTATCTATGCCGCAAATTACAGCTTCAGCATGGTGGACTATATCTCCGAGATACTCGTTAAATATCTTGCAAAGGAAGGCATAAACGTTTCCAAGGAAAGCTTTATGAGCGTTTACTGCCTGCCCCTTACCGCAAAGATAAACGACGAAGCCGTTAAGGAGCAGCTGAACATCATCGACGTGCGTTCCGAGGACGAGGACGTTGACTGCGTTAAGCTTGCATTCGTTAAATATCTCGAAAGAGAAGGAAATATCGGATTTAAGTATATCCGTCACGATAAGGACGAATATATGGAAAAGCTCCACTCTCTGGAGTGCATTCCCCTGTCCGAGCGGGACGAGGAAAAGAGTGCCCTCATGGAGCTGCTGGGTGACCGTCCCTGCTGCGAGGCTGTGTTCAACCTTGCCGAGTCACGTTTCCCCGACGAGGATATTACCGCCGTCAAGGAATTCTGGGGAATGTCGGCTCTTGATGATGCTGCCCTGAAGCAGTATGTTTCCGACTCCTATTTTGCAGATGCTCTCACCGACGGCGAGATCACCGCAGGCTATGACAAGGCTGAGATAATTTTGAATGCCTTAAAGCCCGTTTCCGAGAAATACGGTCTGGATAATTCCGAGGACGTTAAGCGTCTTGAACGCTACATCGACCTGATGGACAGAGAGAGAAGGACCTACAACGGAACCGTTTTCGATACCGTTGAGGAAATGAAGAAGGCAATGAAGAACGAAACCGACGTTGCCGACCTCTGCACAGACCTTACCGCAATGACCGCCAAGGAGCTTGCAAATCTCCGTCAGTATATCCGCTCAATGCCCCTTGACAACAACACCGCCGCAAAATATCTGGTAAAGATAAAGGTCGCTATGAACGAAAGCGAAAAGAACGCTCTCAGTCAGATGTGCCTGAAGCTGCCCATGATGAATGAGCAGGAGGTCACCGACCTTTGCGAAAAGATAAAAGCATACGACTGCGACGAGTATGTCAAGAAGCCCTTCCTTGAAAGAGCTTCGGGATATATGCTCTCCGCTCAGAGGGACGCTCTCTCCGAAATGTGCAGAACTGCTGTGTCCATGAACGGCGAGGAGCTGTCCGCACTGACCGAAAAGATAAAGAACGGCGGCTATGATCCCGTTCTGACCAAATATACGCTGAAAAGGCTGTCTGCCGTCCGTGATGAAGCTGTTCGTCAGGAAATTGCCGATATTTGCGACGGTATGGAAAATATGCCCAACGAGGAGCTTGAAGCTCTCAAGGAAAAGATCACAGCGAAGAATTATCCCGAGAAATTCACAAAGAAAATTCTCCGCAATATTGAAAATCTTATCAATCAGAACGTTCTTGATGAAGTCGCTGCCATATTCTCCAATATCGAAACGGCAGATATGGAACGCATTGAGTCGCTCAAAAAGATCGTTTCCGAAAATAAGTACGACGAGGTGCTTATCTCCAAATATATCGAACCTATCAAGCAGCGTGAAACCGCACTTAACGACGAAATTCTCCTTGGCAAGCTTACTAATGTTTCCGAAATGGACAATGAGGCTCTTGCCGAGATAAGAGAGATAATCTCCTCCGGAAAGTGCAGCGATGAAGCCGTTGCAAAGGCTGAAAGCACCATTGCCGAGAGAGAAAACGAGATAATCGCCGCAGAGCTTGCCGAGATCTGCCGCGATATTCCCGAAATGACCTCCGAGCAGCTGGAAAAGATCAAGGAAGTTGTTTCCAGCACAAGATACCCCGAAACCCTTACAGGAAAATACATCATTCAGATCGGCGAACGTGAAACCGAGCTGCTGGAGCTGGAGCTTGCCGAGCTTTGCGCCGACGTTTCCGAAATGACGCAGGAGCAGCTTGAAAACCTGAAGCTTGCCCTCAACAGCGAAAGATACACTCCCGAACAGACCGAGGAATATATCGCAAAGCTGGAAACAAGAGAAAGAGAGCTGCTAAAGCTTGAGCTTGTTGAGATTTGCCACGAGATCAAGGAAATGAATCAGGATCAGCTGGATCAGCTCCGTCTGAGGATAGAAAGCGGCAGATATGCCTCCGACCTTGTTGCTCCCTATGAGCAGCAGATCAATGACAGAGAGCTGGAGCTTCTCGATAAGCAGCTGGCTGAGCTCTGCGAAAATATGGACGAAATGTCCAAGGAAGATGTCCGCAAGCTTCGTCCCCTTATCCAGGACGGCGATTACGAACCGAATATTGCCAAGAAATATCTCGATATGCTTGACAAGAGAGAAAAGGACATTCTCACGGAGGAATTCAATAAGACCGCAGGAAATATCGACGAAGCTACCATTGACGAGCTGAACAGCGCTAAGCTGCAGCTTGCCGAAAATCCCGAATTTGCAAACCTCGAAGGCTACGACGAAATGTTTGTGAAGATCGACAAGAAGATCGCAGAGCTTAAAAAGGCTGAATTTGACAAGAAGCTGTCAGGAATTTCCGAGCTTGACTTTGACGGTATCAAGGAATTCAAGGAAGAGCTGGAGGCTAAGAAGTCCGAAATTTCCGAGGAGGAATACAAGGAAGCGTCCGAAAGGGCAGCAAAACAGCTTACCGCTCTCGAACGCAAGGAGCTGGAAGCCCTCTGCGAAGGCTGCAAGGATTTCACTCTCGACAAGGCAAAGGAAGCTTTGGAAAAGGTCAACAGCTGCGGCTACGGTGCCGATGTTACCGAGTCCTTTGCGGAGCAGCTGAATAACAGAATTACCGAGCTGCATACCAACTACCTGTTCGACCTTATCTCCGATATGGACAATATGTCCAAGGAGCAGCTTACCGATGCGCTGGCTAAGACCAATGCTTACGGAAACGGCTGTCCCGAAGAGCTTAAAAAGAAATATGCCGACAAGATCAATGTTAAGCTTCATGAGATCGAAGACAAGGAGCTTCAGGGAGTTTGCGGAAATCTCAGTGCCCTCAATATCAAGCAGGCTATGGATCTCAAGGTCAAGATCGACACCATGCAGATCGACAGAGAAGCCAAGGATCGCTATTTGGACGCTATCGACGAGCATATCCTTATGCTCAAGGGCGTTGAAACCGACGGTTATGTTGAACACCTTATCAAGATCATGGGCGACAACAGCATCTCCAATGTTCAGTTCCATGTTCCCAGACTTTCCAAGGTGTTTGACCTGAAATTCGGCGACATCTGCAAAACATATTTAAGCCCCGGAAGATACGAGATCCCCATGCTTATCCACGAAAGCAAGGTAGGCGATGCAAACGAAGGCTTTGCTATCACCAACGAGTACCTTTACTACAAGCTGTCACAGGGCAAATTTGACAGGATACTTCTGGAAAATATCTCCGAATTTACCGCTAAGAAGTCAGTGTTCGGTCCCTGCAGCATCATCATGAAGGAGAAGGACGGAAAATCTCATGAGCTGCCCTGCGGAATTGCCAAGGCAAACGTTGATAACGCCGCCAAGGTTCTGACGCAGTTCATCAACTACATCAAAAAGGAACGCTCCGCTGCCAAGTTTGCGGAAATCCAGGAGGCTGCCGAGGCTGAAAAGCATCATCAGCCTGTTGTCGACCCCACCGAGGAGATCATCAAGAAGGCAGAGCTGGAAAATGCTGCTAAGCATGAAGAAAAGCCTGCCGAACCCAAGCCCGAGGAAAAACCCGCCGAGCCTAAGCCCGAGGAGAAACCTGCCGAGCCTAAGCCCGAGGAAAAGCCTGCCGAGCCAAAGCCCGAGGAAAAGCCCGCCGAGTCCA
>JAEDOB010000308.1 GCA_016302225.1 Oscillospiraceae bacterium
GGTCTTTGCTACAAAAAGCTGTGGGTAATAAAAATGGCTGACATCGAGGACGATTTCTATACGGGACGGTACATCGTCATCAGCGGAAAAGCTCGTCTTTTTACCGAACGCTCCGACAGACTCCGCTACACCCAAACGGAAAACGGCATTGAGTTCGAGCATTGGTGGTACAACGAAAACGGCGGTCAGATGCTGGATTACATACAGTTTCGGGACTACTATCCCCACGGAAAATGGCTCACCCGACGCATTTTCAATACCTCCGAAAAATACAAGGCTCAGCAGGAACGCCGCAAAAGGTTTAATGACAGAATGATGAGCATCTACAAGAAAAGCAAAACGCCGTAAACCCCGCTTTTGTGGGATTTACGGCGATATTTTTATATGTGCTTCGGCAGCTTTCTTCTGCCCAGAACTATTTTGATAAGCTCGTCAATGACCTGTCTGCGGTGACGGGATTTCAGCTCCTCC
The DNA here is from genome assembly GCA_016302225.1 of Oscillospiraceae bacterium. Classification (GTDB taxonomy): domain Bacteria; phylum Bacillota; class Clostridia; order Oscillospirales; family Ruminococcaceae; genus UMGS1889. The sequence goes on from JAEDOB010000308.1 coordinate 472, forward strand.
GCCGCCTTCATATCGTTTTCCGTGCGGATAGTGACCTTTACGGAGGTAAGCCTTGTGAGGGCTTCAACGGACATCTCCGCCTTGCAAAGGTCGCAGGTGCAGCAGTTAAAGCGTTTGAGAACGGCGGGCATCAGCTCGGAAATAAGCTCGGAAATAACGTTTATCTCCACCCCCGCAGTATAAGCGGGACGTGCGGCGGGCTGCTGCTTGACTTCCCTTTCAATCTGCTCGGCAATAATGTTCTGCTCCTTGAATTTATCGTCCAAAATGGGATTTTTCTCAGCCGCCGAACGGTTCAGCAGGTTAAGTACCGCATTTGTTTTGTTTGTTTTAGAATCGCTCATATGTTACCGTACAACTCCTCCGCAAGTGCCTTGTATTCCTTTGCCGCCTTGCATCTCGGAGCATACCGTCTGACGGTTTTCTGGTGGGCAGGAGCCTCCGCCGCCGAAATACAGGGGGATATTTTCGTGTTAAGGATAACCGTGTCCAGCTGGTCTGCGACTATCTGCACCATTTCCTCAACGTCCTTGGTAAGCTGATATTTCGGGTTATATCGGGTAAGAAGAATTCCCCTTACGTCCATTTCCTTGTTATAATATTTCTTAACGGCAATGATGGTTTCTTTAAGCTGCGCAATTCCCTGTAAGGACAGTATCTCCGCCGTCATGGGGATAATAAGGTCATTTGCCGCAGTATAGGCATTTATGGTAAGTATATTCAGCGCAGGGGGCGTGTCCAGAAGGATATAATCGTAATCGTCGGCGGCTTCTTTGAGCTTATTTTTCAGGATAAATTCTCTGCCCGCAGTTTTCAGCTCCAGCTCGGTGCCGCTCAGGAGAATATTTGAGGTGATAACGTCGCAGTTGTCGGTGTGCTTGATGGCAGAAGCAAGGGTCGCCTCCCCCGTCAGCACCTCATGAATGGTAATTCCCAGCTCGTCGGCACCCAGACTGAAGCTGAGATTTCCCTGCGGGTCAAGGTCGATGGCAAGGACACGTTTCTTTTGTGCGGTAAATTCCCCCGCCAGACCCGAAACGGTGGTGGTTTTCCCGACGCCGCCCTTCTGATTTGTAACAGCTATTATCCTAGCCATATACTTCCTCCGTTATTTTCAATAAACGCCAAATATGAGCTATATTTTTGTTTTGTTTACTATGAATACGGCTTTCCCCGAAAAAACAGGAAAAGCCGTCCGATGCTTATATCAAAGTCCGCCCGCAAGCTTTCTTTTTCTTTCTCTTTCGGCAAGCTGCACATCAAAGATATATCTTGCTATCTTCTCCTCCTGCTGAGGGGTAATTCCCTGAAATTTGCAGCCGTAGCCCAACAGCTCGCCGTCATTATTCAACTGGAGCCGTAAAATTTCCGTAAGCAGATCCATCTGTTCGTCAAACAGAGAAAGGGAAACGCAGTCGCCCTTCATAAATTTGTAATCGCAGGAAAAGAAAACTCCTCCCAGATTAATATTTTTTATCCTGCATTCGATAGGATCCTCAAACTGCAGGGTCTCCTCGTCCCTTGTGAAGAAGGAGATACTTCCGGGCAGCTCGACGCTTATCTTAAAGGAACGTCTGCGCTCCTCCAGCACCTTGCCGTCATCGACGTGGATATTTATCTGATGCTCGGTGCAGATGTCAATGACCGTGTCGCACTGCACCCTTGTTCCGTCACGGTACTCGAAAATGACGGTAACGGGAGTGTCCTTGTGCAGGTTGGGGATATTTTTGCCCTTGATAACGCAAAGCTCCTTGTGCTTAAACTTAAAAAAGTCCCTTGGCCAATCAATAGAATTGGAGGAGAATATCAGCTTTGACTCAGCATCATAAATGGATACCTTGATTATTTTATCCTTATTTACCATTAATGCTCCTCCTTTTCATACATATTTTTATTATACTATTTTTTTCCCCGTTTTGCAATAGTTTTTTTG
>JAEDOB010000309.1 GCA_016302225.1 Oscillospiraceae bacterium
AGTGTAGTCTCGAATTTTTGTTTTTTCGAGTGTCTACTCTAAGGGGATTATATCAAAAAAGAGTGCACCCCTGACGGTCGATGAAGTGCAGTCAATTATTAGCGGAGATATTGACTTTATGCGAACTTCCGAAAATGAGCTTGTCCGTGAGTTATACGGCAAAATGAATTCGCAGCAGCTCCGTCCGAAAACCATTGTGGATTACGACAGAGAAGCGTTTGTCTATCCTGCGGGAAATGTGCGGGTGACTATGGATTATAACATTCGCACTGGGCTGTATTCCACCGATTTTCTGGATATGGACTGCGTTACCGTTCCCGTGACGAGTGCGGTCATATTAGAGGTAAAATGGGACGAATTTCTTCCGTCGGCAATACGGGACGCCGTTCAGTTAGAGGGCAGGCACACATCGTCATTTTCAAAATACGCAGCCTGCCGAATTTACGATTAAAGGATTTTTATTATGACAACTTTCAGCGATATTTTTAAATCAAGCTTTCTGGAAAATGTTACAAGCGTGACAATTCTCGATATGGCGATTGCGCTTGTTCTGGCATTTGGAATCGGAATGTTCATTTTTATGGTTTACAAAAAGACCTTTTCGGGGGTCATGTACTCGTCAAGCTTCGGCGTTACTCTGGTTGCGCTGACTATGATAACCACCGTTGTTATTCTGGCGGTAACGAGCAATGTGGTGCTTTCTCTCGGTATGGTCGGTGCGCTGTCTATCGTACGTTTCCGCACGGCAATTAAGGAACCTCTGGATATTGCGTTTCTTTTCTGGTCCATCGCTTCGGGAATCGTTCTGGCTGCGGGACTTATTCCGCTGGCGGTTATAGGCAGCGTTGTTATCGGCGTTATCCTGCTTATCTTCGTAAACAGAAAATCTCACAGCACACCCTACATTGCCGTTATCCGCTGCGAAAATCACGATGCCGAAACAAAAGCAAAGGCACATCTCGAAAAGAATTCCGAACGCTGCATTGTCAAGAGCAAGACCGCTCAGAAGGGCGAAATTGAGCTTAATATGGAGCTTCGACTTCGTGAGGACAACACCGATTTCATCAACGAAATTGCCGATATGGACGGCGTAACAAGCGCAGTTCTCGTAAGCTATAACGGCGATTATATGGGATAAGGAGGGGCATTATGTCCGCTAGTAAGCATATCGACAAAATATGCGCTGCCGTGACTGCTGTTATGCTCATTTTGACGCTGCTTTTTATGAACGGCAGTTCCTTTGGGATAACCGCCGTTTCACGGGAAATGGGCTACGAAAGCCGCATTTTCGATACCTCACGGGTGCATACAATTGACATTGTTATGGATGGCTGGGAGGATTTTATCGAAACCTGTGAAAACGAGGAGTACGCCGATTGCACTGTGATAGTTGACGGTGAAGCGTACAAAAACACCGCTATTCGTGCAAAGGGCAACACATCTCTCAGAAATGTTTCGGAGATGGACAGCGACCGTTACAGCTTCAAAATAGAGTTTGATCATTACGACAGCACACGCACATATTACGGGCTTGACAAGCTTTGCCTGAACAATATCATTCAGGACAATACCTACATGAAGGACTACCTTGCTTACCGTTTGATGGAGGAGCAGGGGGCGGCGGCACCGCTTTGCAGCTATGCGTATATCACCGTCAACGGCGAGTATTTCGGGCTGTATCTTGCTGTTGAGGGTGTTGAGGAATCCTTTTTGCAGCGTAATTTCGGCAGCGATTACGGTAATCTTTACAAGCCCGACAGCTCGGATATGGGCGGCGGCAGAGGAAACGGCAAGGATTTTGATATGGAAAATGTAATGCTGTCGGAGAATAATGTGTCCGATTTTACGGACAGAACGAATTTTACTCCTCCCGAACGTCCCCAGGGAGATGCCGGCGAACGTCCTCAGATGAATATGCAGTTTGGCGGCAAAGGCGGCGGTATGGGCAGCGATGATGTCAAGCTGAAATATGTTGACGATGACCCCGAAAGCTACCCGAACATTTTCGACAGCGCAAAAACCGACATTGACGACGGGGACAAGGCAAGGCTTATTTCCTCTCTGAAATCGCTCTCCGAAAACGAAAATATTGAGCAGGTCGTTGACATACAAGAAGTTATTGACTACTTTGCAGTGCATAATTTTGTCTGCAACGGCGACAGCTACACAGGAAGTATTACCCATAACTATTACCTTTATGAGAAGGACGGAGTTCTGTCCATGATACCCTGGGATTACAACCTTGCTTTCGGAACATTTCAGGGCGGGAATGCTTCGCAGCAGGTGAATTTCCCCATAGATTCGCCCGTTTCATCGGGAGATGTTTCCGACCGTCCTATGGTGGCGTGGATATTTGAAAGCGAGGAATACACCGAGCTTTATCACGAAAGCTTAGCCCGTCTGG
>JAEDOB010000310.1 GCA_016302225.1 Oscillospiraceae bacterium
AGCATATGGTCGAAAAATCCGATACCCGTGTCTATTTTGCAAATTCCCGAACCGTCCAATTTAAGCTTTGCCGTGATGTCGGTTTCTCGTGTGCTTCTGGTGATAGTTGCTTCTCTCATGGAAACCTCCTTATGCGTCTGCGAGAATTCTCGTAAGTGCGGCAATCAGCTTGTCCATATCCCCACGAGTTCCTATGCTAATACGAAGGTGATTGTTAATTCTCGGCTTATTCCAGTATCTTACAAATATGCCCTCTGCCTTTAAAGCGTTGAATATTTTTTCGGCACTGACAGTCTTGTGAGTGGCAAAGATGAAATTGCTCTTTGAATCCTCAAATGTAAATCCAAGCTCCGTAAGCCTTTCCTTAGTATACTCCCTCACCTCAACGATCTGTTCCAGACAGTCGTAGAAATAATTGGCGTCCCTGACGGCAGCGGCACCGCATATCTGTGTAATGTGATCCATAGTATACGAATTAACGGAGAATTTAACATCATTCAAATACTTTATAAGCTTCTCACTGCCCATAGCATAGCCTATTCTCATACCCGCCATTGAACGGGATTTTGAGAATGTCTGAATTACCAGCAAATTTTCGTATTTTTCAATAAGCGGCAGACAGCTTTCTCCGCCGAAATCAATATACGCTTCGTCGATCATTACCACCGAATCGGGATTTGCGGCAACTATCTCCTCGATCATTTCAAGGCTTTCCAGAACACCCGTAGGTGCGTTGGGATTGGGGAAGATAATTCCCCCGTTTTCGCCCTTGTAATCATCGGGAACTATCCTGAAATTCTCGTCAAGAGGTATCTGCTTGTACGGAATTCTGTGAACCTCCGCCCAGACATCATAGAAAGAATATGTAATATCGGGGAAAAGTATAGGCTTGTCCGAGTTGAAAAATGTCATAAATGCCATTGAAAGCACATCGTCCGAACCAACTCCCACGAAAATGTTGGAAGGCTTCAGCTTGTAAAATTCGGCAATGGCATTAACAAGCTCCTCCGCATTAGGGTCGGGATAAAGGCGCATTCTTCCGTAATCAAAATCGTCAAGAGCCTTTTTAACCATAGGTGACGGCGGATAGGGATTTTCGTTGGTGTTCAGCTTTACAACGTCCAAACGCTTGGGCTGTTCACCTGGAACGTAAGGCACTACCCGTCTGACATTGTTTTCCCAGTTCATCAAAATCGACCTCACTTATTCAAATCTGACCTTGATAGCATTTGCGTGAGCGGTAAGCCCTTCTCTTTCGGCAATGGTCACAATGTCCTTTTGAGCCTCGCAGAGAGCCGCTTCGGTATAGTAGATGAAGCTGGAACGCTTTGTGAAGCTGTTTACCGAAAGGGGTGAGAAAAATCTTGCCGTACCGCTTGTGGGAAGAACGTGGTTGGGTCCCGCATAGTAGTCGCCCAAAGGTTCGGGAGCGTACTGTCCCATAAATATGGAGCCTGCATTATCAAGTCTGCCGAGATATTCCATAGGATCTTTCAGCTGAACTTCAAGGTGCTCGGGAGCAAGTGCATTTGCCATTTCGACGGCGTCATTTACGTTTTTGCAGACGATAATTGCACCGTAATCGCTCATGGACTTTTCGATAATATTCTTTCTGGACATAAGCGCAGTCTGACGCTCTATCTCCTTAATTGTTTCATCTGCGACCTGCTCGCTTGTCGTCACAAGGATAGCGGACGCCATCATATCGTGCTCTGCCTGTGACATAAGATCTGCGGCAAGATATTTGGGATTTGCCGTTTCGTCCGCAAGCACAAGAATTTCGCTGGGACCTGCTATCATATCAATATCCACCTGACCGTAAAGCAGCTTCTTTGCAGTCGCAACGTAAATATTTCCCGGACCGACTATCTTGTCAACCTTGGGGATAGTTTCCGTTCCGTAAGCCAGTGCCGCAACAGCCTGCGCACCGCCCGCCAGAAATACTCTGTCAACACCGCAGATAGCCGCCGCCGCAAGAATGTCCTTATTGGGCGTGCCGTCCTTCAAGGGAGGAGTTACCATTATAATTTCCTTAACGCCCGCAATTTTAGCGGGAACAGCATTCATCAGCACCGATGAGGGATAAGCCGCTGTGCCGCCGGGAACGTACAGTCCTACCCTTTCAAGACCTCTCACCCGCTGACCGAGAATAACGCCGTTGTCCTTGGGAGTGATAAAGCCCTGCTCCTTCTGCCTGTTGTGGAAATCGGCAATATTTTCCATAGCATTCAGCAGCGCATCTGTGAAATCGCTGTCTGCTTCCGAAAGAGCATCATTGATGACATCTCTGGGAACCTCGTAATATTCGGGCAGTCTGCCGTCAAACTTCATTGTGTAATCCTTGACAGCCTTGTCACCGTTTTCCTTAACATTTTCTATTATTGCGCTGAC
>JAEDOB010000311.1 GCA_016302225.1 Oscillospiraceae bacterium
AAGATAGTGAAAAATCCCGCTTGCTTTCGGCTTATTCTGCTGTTCGGTACATACTGCGTTGCGGAACACGGTCTGCAAAACTGGCTGACCACCTACGGCAGCGAGCAGCTGGGCTACACCGTTTCGCAGTCGGCGGATTTTCTGTCATATTTCTTCTTGGGGATAACCGTGGGACGGCTTGTTTTTGCGCCCATAGCTGCGAAGATAGGGGCGAGAAAAACGCTTCTCGTATTCTCTCTGACGGCGGGGGCGGCTTACATAATCGGCGTGCTGACGGGCAGAAGCGGGATCTTCCTCCTTTGCCTGTCGGGTCTGGGATTTTCCGTGCTCTGGCCGACAATGGTGCTGCTTATCTCAAAGTGCTATCCCCCCGAACAGGCGGGAACGGCGACGGGGCTAGTTATCGGTTCGGCGACGCTGTTTGACATTGCCTTTAATGCGCTTTTCGGCAGATTTACCGAGGCGGTCGGTCTGGCAAACAGCATACTTATCCTGCCTGCGGCAATGCTTATCTATTGCATAGTTTATCTTGAACTGCACAGGTATCTGAAAAATGTCGGGGAATAATGTGTGACTTTTATTGGACAGTTGACATTTCGGCATAATCCTCAAAATGCGGAAATATATATAATAGCATAATATCGCATATGGAGGAAAATGGCAATGGCTGAGCAGAAAACCGACAAGACACCGCAGAATATCATTATGGAAAACCGCAAAAGGCTGCAAATAACAGGCGTTACCGACGTTGACCGCTTCGATGAGAGCAGCGTTATCCTTTACACCACGCTTGGCGAGCTGGCGGTCTACGGAAAGGAGCTGCGGGTGGAAACCGTGTCTGCCGAAACGGGCGAGCTGACCGTGGAGGGGGAGATAAGCTCTCTTGTCTACGGGGACAGCTCCCGCAGGTCGCCTATCACTCTGATGGGCAGGCTGTTCAGGTAGCGTCTATGCCGCTGGAAACGTTCTTTACCGTCAGCGAGCAGGTGCGGTTTTTCCTGCTTTCGGTGGTGCTGGGGGCGGTCATGGGGGTGTGGTACGACGTGTTCCGCACTATTCGAATACTTGTCCCGTCGGCGAGAAAGCCGCTGCCGACCGCCGTCTGCGATGTAATATTCTGGGTGAGCTGCTGCCTTGCGCTGTTTCTGTTCTCCTACAATGTGTCGGGGGCGGTGCTGCGGGGGTTTATGGTCATTGGAAGCCTGTGCGGATTTGTGCTGTATCTCATGTCCGTAGGCAGCATTGTCACGGGATTTTTTCGGATAATTGCCGCAGGACTTATGAAAATAGGCGCATGGTGTCAAAAAAAGTCGGCGTTTTTTGTGAGAAACGGAAAAAATCCCCGTCTTACGAAAAAAATGTAAAAAACCACTTGCAAATTTCTTTCATTTTGTGTATAATGAAAATTGGACAGTTTTATCCTTTAGGCGTGTTTTCTGTATCTGACGATTGGAGGCGATAGCGTTGGACGAGGCATACAGACTAAAACAAGACCGTCTGGAAAGACAGCGCCGACGCAATGAAAGGCATAAACAGAACAGGCTTAAAGGCGGACCCGTGTTCCGATTGATCAAAAAGCTTGCTTTTGTCGCTGCTTTTGCTTATACGGCAATTACTGTTGTGACCGTTCAGGCTGACAATGCGGATAAGCGGCGTGAGTTGGAGGAGCTGAAGCTAAAGGAGCAGCAGCTTCAGGCGGAAAATGAGGAGTGCGCAAGGCTTCTCGACGATGAAAATGAACAGGAGTACTATGAGCGTCTGGCGATAGAAACGCAGGATTATGCCTATCCGTCCGAGCGTCGGTTTATAGATACTTCGAGAAATTAGTGATCAACCGTCGGATACGGCGGTCAAATAAAAAATATGAGAGGAAAAATATTCTTTTATGCAGCTGGAAGTTGGAAAAATTTACGAGGGTAAGGTTACCGGAATAACCAAATTCGGAGCATTTGTGGAGCTGGAACCCGGGACTACGGGAATGGTACATATCAGCGAGGTCGCAAACACCTTTGTAAATGAGATCAAGGATCACCTCACAGAAGGTCAGCAGGTCAAGGTCAAGGTGCTTAACATCACAGAAGAGGGGAAGATCTCCCTTTCTATAAAGAAAGCCGTTGACAATCCTCCGCCCAGACGTGATTTCAAAAAGCAGGGCGGCAATGGTGGAAACGGCGGAAACCGCAGCTTTAACGGCGGAAACCGTAACGGCGGAAACAGGGGCGGCAAGCCCTCAAACGGCGGCAGCAATCACGGCAATTCTTCTGCTCAGCCTCCCATGTTTGCCATGGAGAAGCCCCAGAGCTCGGGAGATGCGTCCTTTGAGGATATGCTCAGCCGCTTCAAGGCAAACAGCGAAGAAAAAATGAGTGACCTGAAAAACATTAT
>JAEDOB010000312.1 GCA_016302225.1 Oscillospiraceae bacterium
GCGCAAAAGAAAAAAAGCGCCGCAGGCATATAAAGCGTCTTGGGGTCCAGCCCTTTGACGCCAGAAAGGGCTGGTCGCTCTCCGCAGAGAGCGAAATCCGCAAGCAGTAAACCCAAAAGTTCTTACATCAAGGGTATCAAGCTTACAGAAAACGCAAACGAAAAGCCCATAAATCAAAGCCAACAATCGACAAGGAGTAAAGCCACAATCTTCCAATAGAAAGAGAAAAAGCAACCGCTTTTTCGATTTTCGTCACACAAAAGCAGCGGAAAGACACAAACGCCTATTCTTATGGAAATCACAAACCTGCCTTTTTAGAGGTGAGTTTGTGAGAACCCATTGCCGCCTAGCGGCGGTGTTAAAAATATTAAGGCGTGGACGCCTTAATATTTTTAACGAAGCACCGCACACTGTGATACTTTTCACAGCTTTTGCTGTTGTCATTAGTTTGAGGCTTTACTGTTTCTTTTGTGTGCGGTGCTTTTTGGGAATGATATGTTTGTGTTTTTTATGTGACAGTGATTTGGCTGTTGACTTAGGGGATTTCGCCCGTTGCGACGGGCGACGGGGGCTCTGCCCCTCGACCCCGCCACCTTTGAAAAGGTGGACGAAACTTTTATAATTTTTTGTTTTTATTTTTGCCATCGGAGGTGGCTTATGAACATTTTTGACAGCATACTGAACGAACTGCCCGGATTTGCCGAGCTGAAGGAATCCCTTGAAATGGGGCTTTCTCCCCTTGGCGTCACAGGCGTTGCGGGAATACACAAGGCGCATTTTATCTCCGCTCTGTCGGGCGAACGGGAGAAAATCCTCGTTATCACCGAGGACGAAGCCGCCGCTAAGCGTATCTGCGATGACATTAACTCCCTTTCGGGTACGGAATGCGCTGTCCTCTATCCCGCAAAGGATTTTACCTTCACAAATGTTGAGGGCGTTTCCCGTGAATATGAACAGGCAAGGCTGTCGGTTCTGTCGTCGCTTATGGGGCTGAACACTCACCCATGCAAGGTGGTGGTTTCGTCGGCGGAGGCGGCTATGCAGCGGACTATTCCCCCAGATGCGCTGAAGGAGCGTTCCATAACCCTTGCCCCCGGTATGGAGATAGCCGTCCATGAGCTTGTAAGGCGTCTGACGGCGGCGGGATATTCCCGAACGGACAAGGTGGAGGGTGCGGGACAATTTTCCGTCAGGGGCGCAATTGCGGATATTTTCCCCGTTTCGGAAACATTCCCCATTCGTATCGAATACTGGGGCGATGAAATTGACACGGTTTCCGCCTTTGACATAGAATCTCAGCGGCGTTCGGACACGCTGAAAGGGATAACCGTTGCCCCAGCCGTAGAGGTGCTGTTTGACGATTCGCAAGCTTTTATCCGAAAAATAGAGGAGCTGTCCAAGGGCGTCAGGGGCAAGAGGACGGAGCTTATCCGCAGTAAGCTTTCGGCAGATATTGACCGTTTAAGCAGCGGGCTATCTCTGGGAAATATCGACAAATATCTTCCTGCGGCATACGAAAAGCCTGCTACGGTTTTTGACTATTTCCCCGAAGATGCGCTGCTCATTTTCAGCGAACGGCACAACTGCTATGAGAAAATGAAAAGCGTTCGGTCGCAGCATAACGAGGACGTGAAAATTCTCCTTGAAGAGGGCGAATTGTTCAAGGGCTTGGAGGGCTATATCCTTGAACAGGCGGATTTTGACCGTTCTGCGGAAAAGCTTAACACCGTTTACCTTGACACATTTATGCGGGGCAGCGGCGGAATTGCGTTCAAAAAGCTTATTTCCGTGACTGCAAATCAGACTGCGCCCTGGGGCGGCGAAATTCGTCAGCTTATTGAGGAGCTTCGCAGCTTTTGTTCGAGAAGCTACAAGACCGTTGTTATGGCGGGTTCGGAGAAAACCTTGCCCATTATCGCAAACGACTTGCGTGAGGAAGGCATTCCCTGCGACATTATCACTGAGAGGACGGAGCTGAAAAACGGCAGAGTTTACCTGATGAACGGTGCAGTTTCTGCGGGCTTTGAGTACCCCGACGGAAAGGCTGCCCTTATCACTCAGGCAAAGGCAATGACCGCCAAAAGAAAGCTGAAAAAGCGGAAAAAAGGCGAGGAGATAAAGTCTTTGTCGGACATTTCAAGCGGCGATCTGGTGGTTCATGCACTTCACGGAATCGGACGGTTTGTGGGTATCCGCAAGCTGGAGCTGGAGGGCGTTACAAAGGACTATATCACCATTCAGTATGCGGGGACGGACGTACTGTATGTTCCCGTTACTCAGCTTGATTTGGTTTCAAAATATATCGGTCCCCGTGATGACAGCGGCGTTAAGCTGAATAAGCTGTCCTCTCAGGAGTGGCAAAAGACACGTT
>JAEDOB010000313.1 GCA_016302225.1 Oscillospiraceae bacterium
AAACTGTATTCCGCTGGCGGACAGATAAACCTCATTGGACATATTTGCGATACGCTGATTAATACTTCCGAGTATCTCTCTGAACACTGCCTGCGCCCTGTCCTCGGGAGTAACGGAAAATCCCGTTTCAAGGGTGATGGTTATCATATTTCCGTCAATTACCATTATCTTGTCGTACATTTCGGTAACATCGTCGATGACCTTTCTTTCGATAGCCTTCTTTGTCGGCTCGTCTATCTCAGAAACATCGGGACACATCTGCGAGATGACCTGAGAGGTGTATGCCGCCAGATTATCGAATATAACGAATTTGTGGTCGGTGATCTGCTCTGCGGGATTTTCCGTAATGCCCGTCCTGATGTCCCACTCAACGAAATTCTGCTTGTTGCTGTACTCGATACGGTTCATAGTATCCTTATCCACCGCATCGGCAGTACGAAGATACAGAACATAGTCACAGGCTGCAAGATAGGAAACTGCCCATCTTGATTTACCGCTTGCGGCTCCTCCCGTAATAAGTATTGTCTTTGACATTTTAGTATCATTCCTTTCGGTTGATTATTATATGATAACTCTGTTTCTGCCGCTTTCCTTAGCTCTGTAAAGCTTTTCATCGGCGACCTTGATATTGTCCTCGGCGGACATTGCAGGATCGAGAGAGGTAACGCCGAAGCTCATTGTTACCTTAATATCCAGATCCTCGAAATGGCATACCGAATCCATTATGCAGCATCTCAGACGCTCCGCAGCCTCGGCAGCCTGTTCTGCGGTGGAATCGGGAAGAACAACGATAAATTCCTCGCCGCCCCATCTGTAAACGCCGTCGCACGCTCTGGAATTTCTGCGGAAATTTTCAGCAACATGCCTTAACACCGCATCTCCCGCATTATGTCCGTATGTATCGTTTACCTTCTTGAAAAAGTCAATATCGCAGATAAAGAGGGAAACGCTGCGGCAATTTTCGGTATCGGAAAGCATCTTCTCGTAGATCTTTTCATAGTCGCTGTAAAAGCCCATTCTGTTTTTCAGCTCGGTCAGCTTGTCATGGCGGGAATCGTCAAGGAAGCTGTCCGACTCAAGGGTGATACCGCAGATAAATGCGGCAAGGGACAGACGCTTTACGTCCTCTTCAAGGTCGAAGCCGTTTCCGTCCAGCTTGTTGATAGCCTGATAGGCTCCGATAAATTCGCCCTTGCAGTCACAGATAGGCATAACGAGGATAGACTTGGTAACATACCCCGTCTTTTTGTCAACATCGGAATTAAAATTGGGATCGTTGTAAGGGTCATTGGTGACGATAGCGTGCTTTTCGGCAAGAGCCTTGCCCACAAGACCCGTACCCTCGGGAATGGTTATCCTGCCTGCCCCGACAGCGGCGGTAGTCCACAGGGAGCGGCTGCGCTTGTCCCATTTCCAGAAGCTTGCTCTGTCGGCATTAACAAGTATCCTGCCCAGATCGGTAAGCAGTCTGTAGATTTGATTATGGTCATTTTCCGCATCATTGTCGCCCTTGGACATTTCCTTATAAAGGTCCTGAGTAATGGTAAAAATATGCTCGAGAAGAGCGTCGGACGAAACCGAACAATTGCTTCCGTTCATCTATGCAACATTCCTTTCTCCAAAAGACAGAAAAGTATTTTCTTAAATTATATCATAAACATTGGCATTTGTAAATAGAAAAATAAAAAAATATTTTTTTATTACAAAATTATAGTGACAAATGCGTTAGTTTATGTTATAATACTATAAAAGCCATTAAAAATGGGCTTATTGTTGTAATATCTATCAAATCGGAGGCAGCAAAATGGAAAAAAAGTTCAAAGCCGCTTCAATTATTGGCACCGCTATCGTTTTTATTATTACCTTTCTATTAAGCTTTTTTGACGTATTTTATTCCTTTGACAATCTTCTGCGGGACAAGCTTTACCGTCAGCCCAGAGGAATAAACAACAAAATAAAAATTATCGCCATCGACGATGAAACACTCAGGGAGATAGGACCCTTCGGCACATGGTCAAGAAGTGTTTACGCCGATGTTATCAACAAGCTTGGGGACTATCCCGCCGTTATCACCATGGATATTATGGTATTCGGCGATATGGACAGCGAAGGGGACGAAACGCTCCGTCAGGCGTGCCTTGAAAGCGGACGGGTAGTTTCCGGCTCATACATCAACTATTCGGCAGCCTACAAGACCGACGAAAACGGCGACCCCTACATCGACTACTATAATATAGGCTCCATCGAGCAGCCCATCATTGAGGATTGCGTATATACGGGCTTTGTGAACGCCGTCCCCGACGATGACGGTATAGTCCGCACAGCCTATATGTCCGTGGAATACGAAGGACAGATACATCAGAGCCTTG
>JAEDOB010000047.1 GCA_016302225.1 Oscillospiraceae bacterium
ATAGGCGTTTCCGAAAAGCCGAGAAATGCGGAGGGTTCTTATATGCCCTGTTTCCTCTGCGGAACGGGACTTGCGGAGTCGATGTCGGCGGTGATGAACATACCCGTTTATAAGACTTCTCATCAGACGGGACATATTCTTGCGGCACTTTTTTCTGCGGGACGATTTGACCTTCTGGGTAAGAAATTCATCGCATTTCATGTCAGCGGGGGAACTACCGATTGCCTGCTTTGTGAGCCAGATGCCGAAAGCATTATCCGTATCACCGAGCTGTCATCATCTCTCGATCTGAAGGCGGGACAGGCTGTGGACAGATGCGGAGTTATGCTGGGACTCAAATTTCCCTGCGGTGCCGAGCTTGAAAAGCTGGCTGAAAAAAGCAAGCGTACATATAAAATAAAGTCAAAGCTTCGGGACGGCTGCTGTTCTCTTTCGGGAGTGGAGAATAAGTGCGCAAAAATGCTTGAAAATGGGGAGCCTGCTGAGGATATTGCAAGGTTTTGTCTGGAAAGCGTTCTGTCGGCGGTCGAGGCTATGACGGAAGATGCGCTTTTGAAAAATCCCTGTGAGGACGTTGTATATGCAGGCGGCGTTATGTCAAATAAGATAATACGAAATAGGCTGGAAAATCGCTTCAATGCGTCGTTTGCCGCTCCCGAATTTTCCTGCGACAATGCGGCTGGAACGGCTGTATATGCCGCATTATCCGTAAAAGGCGGTGTTGTGAAATGAGCAGTATTCTTACTGTTTCTCAGCTTAACAGATATATTTCCTTTAAGCTTAAAGAGGATATTAAGCTTCGGGGGATACTTGTCAGAGGAGAAATTTCGGGTTTTACAAATCATTATAAAACGGGGCATTTCTATTTTACCTTGAAGGATAAGGACGCAGCTGTGAAGGCTGTAATGTTCAACAGCTTTGCTTCAAGACTGAAATTTATGCCCGAAAACGGAATGTCCGTAACGGTATCGGGCAGCGTACAGGTCTTTGAACGTGACGGTGTTTATCAGCTTTATGTTACCGATATTCAGCCTGATGGTGCGGGTGCGCTTTTTGTTGCCTTTGAACAGCTGAAGGACAAGCTTATGAAGGAAGGGCTTTTTGATGAAGCCCACAAAAAGCAGCTGCCTGCTTATCCGAAAAAAATCGGCATTGTTACTTCCTTCGGTGCGGCTGCACTGCAGGATATGCTCAATATCATTTCAAGGCGTTATCCTATTGCCGAGGTGACAGTTTTCGGTGCTGTGGTTCAGGGAGATACTGCTCCCGATTCGGTAAGCAGGGCTTTGACCTTATAATTGTGGGCAGGGGAGGAGGTTCTGCCGAGGACCTTTTCTGCTTCAATTCAGAGAAGATCGCACGGGCTGTTTATGAATGTGAAACTCCCGTTATATCAGCAGTGGGACATGAAACGGACACTACCATTATCGACTTTGTTTCCGACCTTAGAGCACCTACTCCGTCTGCGGCGGCAGAGCTTGCGGTCCCCGATATTTCGGTTATGCGGGCTGCTCTGGAGGGATACAAAAGAAAGCTTTACGAAGCATTTTCAGGTTACATTGACAGGCTTTACAATGAAACGGACAAGCGTCTGAGATCGCTTTCGGCACATTCTCCGTATGCGGTTCTGGAGAAGAACGAAAAGATACTGTCGCTGACCGAAAAGCGTTTAGAGGCGGCTTCAAAGCGCTGCTTCGGAGGGTATGAAAACAGGCTGGCACGAGCTGCGGAACGACTTGAATTGGTAAGTCCGCTGAAAATTATGTCAAAGGGATATGCTCTTGTTTATTCCGAAAACGGTAAAATGATAAAAAGCAGTGCAGATGCCGAATGCGGACGTATTAAAATTAGATTTTCGGATGGTTTTGTCAGCGCCGAGATCATTGAAAATAATTAAGCAACGGAAGTTTAAAGGAGTTGTAGCAGGATGTCTTTTGAAAAATCTATCGAAAGAATTGATGAGATAATAGCATTGCTCGAAAATGGTGATCTGCCCCTTGAAAAGGCTGTAGAGCTTTACACGGAGGGCGTTGCTGCTGCTGCCGAATGCAAGAAGCAGCTTGACGGCGCAAAGCTAAAGCTAAGCAGGATCAATCCCGAAACGGGTGAGATCGTGACAGAGGAAATTTGATATGAACGATTTGACAAATTCTCGCTTTTGCGAATACACAGAGCTTATCAGCCGAAAGCTTTCCGAGATAAATGTAATGCTTCATTCGGCAGGCGGTGAGGGTATCGTTTCCGAACGGTGCGCTGATGCTGTTTGGTGGTCGCTTTCATCGGGCGGAAAGCGTATTCGTCCCATACTTGCGATGGAATTTTGCCGTGTATGCGGAGGATTGCCCGAAAATGCCGTTGATGCGGCTGCTGCTGTGGAGATGATACACACCTATTCGCTTATACACGACGACCTTCCATGTATGGACGATGATGATTACCGTCGGGGACGGCTTTCCTGTCACAAGAAATTCGGTGAAGCTTTCGGACTGCTGGCGGGAGATGCGCTGCTTACTCATGCCTTCGGAGCTGCGGCAAACAGCAGCTGTCTGTCGGACAGGCAAAAGGCTGAGGTCATATGCAAGCTTGCGGAATATGCGGGTATAGGCGGAATGATAGGCGGTCAGGTGCTGGACCTTTCCTTTGAAAACGGCGGCTGTGATGATGTTTCGTCGCTTATCAAAATGTATTCAAAGAAAACGGGAGCACTGCTAAAATGCGCCTGCGAAGTCGGCTGCATTTCGGCAAATGCCGATAAGGAGAAGCGTTTGGCTGCCTGTGAATATGCGGAAAATCTGGGAATTGCTTTCCAGATAACCGATGATATTCTCGACGTTACTCAGACCACCGAAGCTCTCGGAAAGCCTGCGGGCAGCGATGAAAAGCAGCATAAGACTACTTTTGTATCTCTGAATGGTCTTGATAATGCCCGTGCCGCTGCGGCTGAATATACCGAAAAGGCATTGAAGGCTCTTGAAATATTTGATGATAATGATTTTCTTGTTGATCTGACAAGGCATCTTCTTAATAGAAAGAATTGAGGTAATTTTAATGGCATTTTCGTACAATTATGTTCTTGCAAGCGGAGTTGTGAGCTGGGCTGCGGCTCAGGTGATAAAGACCTTGCTTTACACCTTCACACGCCACACTTTTAAGGCAGAAAGACTTATCGGCTCGGGAGGAATGCCAAGCTCACATTCTTCTCTTGTTACCTCTGCACTTGTGGCAACGGGGATCCATAACGGAGTTGAATCTACCGAGTTTGCCCTGGCGTTTATTCTTGCTATGATAGTTATGTATGATGCTATGGGTGTGCGCAGGGCAGCGGGGCTTCACGCTCAGGAGATAAACCGCATGAACAGGCTTTTTGATTTTAAATTCAAGGACCTTATTGATACGGAAAGCGAAGAAAGCAGCAAGAAGAGAAAGGAACTGAAGGAGTTTCTGGGACACAATCCGCTGGAGGTTTTTGTCGGTGCTGTGCTGGGTGTGATTATTGCTTTGGTAATGCCGAGGTAGGATTATGATGGACAAGAAAAAAGTAAAGCTTTCTGACCTGAAAGCACTTCCTTCCGATGTAAAAAATCTTTCCTATCCCGAATGCGATGAGCTTTGCCGTGACATCAGAAAAACAATGATCAAGACGGTCATGAAAAACGGCGGACATCTTTCGTCAAATCTCGGCACAGTTGAGCTGATACTTGCTATGCACAGGGTATTTGATTCGCCGAAGGATAAATTTGTTTTCGATGTGGGGCATCAGGCATATACTCACAAGCTGCTTACGGGGCGTTTGGACAAATTTTCGGAGCTCAGAAAGGAAAACGGCCTTTCGGGATTTACTCGTCCCTCCGAATCGGAGCACGACGCATTTATAAGCGGACACAGCAGTATTTCCATATCTGCCGCTCTGGGTATGGCAGAGGCGATGCGCCTTGACGGTGATGACACTCACCATGCAATTGCAGTCATTGGTGATGGCGCATTTACGGGAGGCATTGCGTACGAGGGACTTAACAATGCTGGCAAAAGCAAGGCAAAGCTCATTGTTATCCTCAATCACAACGATATGTCAATTTCCAAAAATGTGGGTGCGCTGGCAAAATATCTTACAAAGATCAGGGGAAATTCAAGCTATTTGTCTGCAAAGAAAAAGGTCGAAAAGGTGCTTGATGCTATTCCTGTCGGCGGCAAACCTATTAAGCAGCTTATGCGGGATTCTAAGTCACTTCTTAAAGGAATTGTTTATCAGTCTACAATGTTTGAAGAGCTGGGATTTACCTATCTGGGACCTGTGGACGGACACAATATCCGTGAGCTGGAGGAAGTCCTGAACATAGCAAAGCGCATTGACAAGCCTGTTTTTATTCACGTTAATACAGTAAAAGGAAAGGGCTTCAAGCCTGCGGAAAACAACCCCGGAGCATTTCACGGCGTTCCCGTAAAGGCTTATGTCAACAAGGACCCCGACTTTATTTCCAAGGACAGTTTTTCCGCAGAATTCGGAAGGCATCTCAATGAGTTAGCAAAAAATGATGACAGGATATGTGCGATAACAGCGGCTATGAAATACGGCACGGGGCTGCAGTATTTCGCTGCCGAGCACGGTGACAGATTTTTTGATGTGGGCATTGCAGAACAGCATGGTGTCACTTTCTCGGGCGGTCTTGCACGTTCGGGAAAGATACCTGTTTTTGCAGTATATTCCAGCTTTATTCAGCGTTCCTTCGATCAGCTTGTTCACGATTGCTCCATTGAACCGCTGCACGTTGTTCTGGGCATTGACAGGGCAGGAATTGTCGGTGAGGACGGCGAAACGCATCAAGGTATCTTTGATGTTCCCATGCTCTCCTGCATACCCGGAATGACTATCTATTCTCCGTCTTGTTATGATGAGCTGCGGCTTTGCTTATCCGAGGCTATATATGATTGCGGCGGACCTGTTGCGGTGCGTTATCCCAGAGGAAATGATACATCGGAATTTGATAAGAGCAGCCTGAATTGCAGCTATACTCATATCGGCAGAGAAAGCAGCGTCCTTGCTGTGACCTACGGACGTATCTGGGACAATCTTTATAAAGCATATGAAAGCAGCAGCGGGTTTGATATATTGAAGCTTACCAAAATATATCCCATATGCGATGAAGTTTTAGAAATTTGCAAGGATTATAAGAAGGTCATATTCTTTGAGGAAAGTATAAAAAACGGCGGCATCGGAATGCTGCTTGCTGTCAGGCTTTCGGAATATGGTATTCCTGTAAAAATTGTTGCGGCAGAGGGATTTGTTAAACAGGCGGCTGTTTCATCTGCACTTGCAAAGCTGGGACTTGATACAGAAGGTATGATAAAAACACTTGAAGGCGAGGATAGCTAATTGCGTCTTGATTTATTTACCGTAGAAAACGGACTTATCAAAAGCCGTGAACGGGCTAAGGAAATGATAAAATCGGGTAATGTAACCGTAAACGGAAAGATCGTTACAAAGGCTTCTGCCGATGTAAGCGAGGCTGACAAGGTGGAAATAACGGGCGGAGAGCTTCCCTATGTTGGCAGGGGAGGGCTAAAGCTTGAAGCGGCGATAAATGCGTTTAAGATAAGGCTTGACGGGCTTGTCTGCATGGACATAGGTGCTTCAACAGGCGGATTTACCGATTGTATGCTGAAGAATAATGCTGCAAAGGTTTACGCTGTTGATGTCGGTCACGGTCAGCTTGATGAAGCACTTCGCTCGGACAGCAGAGTTGTCAATATGGAAAAGACAAACATTAAAGACGTATCTGCCGATTTTTTCGGGGACGAAATTGGATTTATTTCTGCAGATGTTTCCTTCATTTCCGTAACACAGATATTTCCGAAAATTTCCGAATTGTTAAGCGGTGAATATGCGGCAGTGCTTATTAAGCCGCAGTTTGAAGCGGGACGTTCAAATATCGGAAAAAACGGTATTGTCAAGGACAAAAAGGTGCACTGCTCGGTGATAAAACAGGTTTCCGTTTCGGCTGCTGAAAACGGTTTATCATCTGTGGGGATAATACCTTCACCCATAACAGGCGGCGACGGAAATATCGAGTATCTTTTGTATCTCAGAAAAGTGCCGTCGGGAGAAGCTGCCGAACAGCTTTCTCAGGAAAAGATAAAGGAAGTAACAAATGTCGCTTTTTCGGCGAAGAAGAACACTTAATGCTTCGGAAAGGAAGCTTATATTATGAAGATCGCTCTGTATCCGAATTTTGATAAATCAAACGCTCTGAGCTGTGCATTGTCCTGTGCCGAGATACTTCATCGGTACGGGGCGGAGGTATTTGTAAGGGAAAGCCACAGAGAACAGTTTTCATCTGTCGATTTTGTGAAAATCGGGAAGATGGCTGAAATAGCGCCCGAGTGCGATATTATCATCGCTATCGGCGGCGACGGAACTATCCTCAAATGCTCGGGATATGCGGCAAAAAACAGCAAGCCCCTGCTGGGGATAAACACGGGAAGGCTTGGATTTATGGCTTCTGTTGAGCGGGACGAGCTTCACAAACTGGAACGTCTTTTCAGCGGAGAATACTTCATTCAGGAGCGTATGATGATAGATGTTATCCATCATCACAACGGTGAAAATGACCGTTTTACGGCGCTTAACGATGTTATCGCCGCAAGAATGTTTTCACGTATCGCAGACTTTACCGTTTCCATAAACGGCAGAGTTATAAGCAATATGCGGTCGGACGGTGTTGTTTTTTCCACACCTACAGGCTCGACGGCTTACGCACTTTCGGCGGGCGGTCCCATAATCGAACCGACGCTGTCCTGCATTGAGTTTGCTTCGGTTTGTCCTCATTCGCTGTGGTCAAGACCTATGCTTATAGACCCGTCAAATATTATTGAACTGGAACATTGTTCAGAGGACGTTTTTTTCTCGGTGGACGGTTCACGGGAAATACATTTTGATAGGTCGGATAGGCTTGAGGTCATGCGCTCGGAAAGTGTTTTGAAGCTTATCGAAATTGACGGCGGAAGCTTCTACGACGCTGTTAATTTGAAACTTATGCGTTCGCTTAAATAGTCATACAAGGAGAGCTTTTTGATGAAAAAACAAAGGCAGAAGAAGATACTGGAGATAATAGAAAAATACGAGATCGACACTCAGGAAACCCTTAAAGAGTATCTTGAAAAGGAGAATATCATTGTCACTCAGGCGACACTTTCGAGAGATATAAACGAGCTTGCTTTGGTAAAAACTATCCCCGAAAACGGTAAGTGCAGATATGCCGTTCCCGTAAAAAATCACTATGATTTCCCGATGATATTCAGCAATTCGGTCATTGAGATAGATTATGCGCTGAACACAGTTGTTGTGAAATGTCACGCAGGTATGGCGCAGGCGGCTTGTATGACTCTTGATAAAATGGATTATTCAAAAATAGTCGGTACACTTGCGGGAGATGACACCATATTTATTCTTATGAGGACAGAGGCTGACGCTGCCGATTTTGCCGATGAGCTGAGAGATGCTCTTCATAAATCCATTCAAAATCTTGGGGCAGACAGATTTTGAAAAAATTTAAGGACGGTAAACCAATATGCTGTATGAACTGGATATTGAAAATCTTGCGGTCATAAAAAATGCCGTTATACCATTTTCGGAGAATTTCAACGTTTTCACGGGAGAAACAGGTGCGGGAAAATCTATACTTATCGGCGGTATAAACGCCGTTCTCGGTCAGAGGATAACAAAGGATATTGTCCGCACCGGCTGCAAAAAGGCTGTAATAAACGCAAGATTTACAAAGCTTCCCGAAGCGACCGTGAAGAAGCTGGACGAGTTCGGAATTTCCCACGAAAATGACGAGATAACGGTCACAAGAGAGATAATGGCGGACGGAGGAAGCGTTGCAAGGATAAACTCCAAGGCTGCCGCTGTTTCGGTGCTTCGCGAGATAGGCGAAACGCTGATAAACATTCACGGGCAGCACGACAATCAGACGCTTTTATCTCCCGAAAAGCATATTGAGATACTTGACAATTACGGCGAGCTGCAGGACGAAATAAACGATTATCGGGAATGCTTCCGTCAGCTTCAGGAAACTGCCAGAAGGATAAAAAAGCTTGCACTTTCCGAGCGAGAAAAAATCGACCGTGCGGAAATTCTTCGCCGTAAAATTACCGATATAGAGGAGGTTTCTCCCGAGGCTGATGAGGACGAGCGTATTGACCGTGAATATGCCGTTGCAAGTGAAAGCGACCGTATCATCAACGCACTTGAGAGGGCGGAGCTTATTCTTGCGGGCGATGATGACAGCGACGGAATGACTGCGAGAATACAGGCGGCGCAGGCGGAAATTTCAAGCTTTTCAGATGTTATGAAGGAGCTTGAAGGCATCGGTGAACGGCTTACAAATGCAGCCATTGAAATTGATGATATTGCCTCGGAAATATCGCACTTATTGGGCAAGATAGACCTTGACGAGGAACGCTTTGAATATCTCAGCAGGCGGAGAGAACAGCTTAATTCAATCAAGCGGAAATACGGTCCCGAGCTGTCGGACGTGCTTTCTGTTTATGAAAATGCAAAAGCGGAGTTGGCAGCAATTGAAAGCTCTTCCGATGAAATAGTTCGTTTGAAAGCCGAAAAAGAGGAGCTGCTTAACAGCGTTTCCGCAAAGGCGAGAGATCTGTCCTTCCATCGTGAGGAAATTGCCGTAAGATTTATTGCAGAGGTGCAGGCGGAGCTGAAATTTCTCGATATGCCCAACGTTAGGCTTGCTGTTGAGAACAAAAAAGGCAAGCTTACTTTAAACGGTGTTGACAATCCTGAGCTGCTTATTTCCGCAAATCCCGGAGAGCCGCCGAAGCCTATTTCAAAGATAGCATCGGGCGGTGAGCTTTCGAGGATAATGCTGGCGCTGAAATCCGTAATTGCCGATAAGGACGATATTCCGACGCTGATATTTGATGAGATAGACACGGGTGTCAGCGGACGTGCGGCGCAGAAGATAGGCATAAAAATAAGCGAAATATCAAAGCTTCGTCAGGTAATATGTGTTACGCATCTTACACAGCTGGCGGTTTACGGAGATAATCATTTGCTCATAGAAAAAAATGTCGATGACGGCAGAACATATACAACGGTCAAGCAGCTTGATTTTGAGGGACGCAAACAGGAAATTGCGAGAATTATCGGCGGCGATAGTGTGACCGAGCTTACTCTCGAAAATGCAGAGCAGCTGCTTTTGAATATAAAGGGAACAAACGGAGGTAATGCAAAATGAAATGCTTTCTTGTGGACTATGAAAATGTAAATTCTGCGGGACTTGTGGGAATAAATAAAATTGACAAGGACGACCTTGTTATGATATTTTACAGCGATAATGCAAATACGGTGACCTTTGCGGCAATGGATCTTATCAGAAAATCTCCCGCCGACATCAGGAGATACAAGCTGAAACACACATCTGCAAATGCTGCTGATTTTCAGATATGCACATATCTCGGGTATCTCATGGGAATGGCGGAGGCTACCGATATTTTCATTATCAGCAAGGACAGGGGATATATGTCAAGCTTGGAATTCTGCCGTTCCTGTCTTTCGGCAACGGGCAAAAATGTGGATATTTTCCCGAATATTATTGACGCCTGCAACAGCATTGCAAGCGATTCTTCCATAGGAGTTACATATTCTGCGCCTGTTCAGCAGAATGATGATATGAAAATAGTTTCCATATCCGAACCAAAGACTGAACTAAAGTCCGAACCGCAGCAGAATGCCATTCCCGTTAAGCATTTTGAGGTAAATCATATTGTTGAAAGCAACAGCGAAAAGCCCGTTGAACTTAAAATAAGAACCGATGATCTGAACGAAAAGCTGACCCCAAAAAAGCAGCAGCCCGCACCCGTTCAGAAGAAGGAAACAGTTGAAAAAAAGCAGCCTCCAAAGGCGTCCTCGGAAACGGTATTGAACAGGGTAACTGTTCTGGTTTCCGATGCAGACGGCAACAAGCAGGATTCGGCGAAATATGCTCAGATATGCAAAAGCATAACAGATTCCATCGCAAATTCCATTGACAAGCACGATTTTTATATTCAGATGGTCAAGCAGTATGGTCAGAAGGCGGGGGTATTTTATTACAATGCAATCAAAAAGGAATACACAAATCTCAAGCTTTCTGTTTGACTTTTTCGGGATTTTGTGATATAATTATTTTTTACCGAATAGATCATTTCATTATGGGAGATAGCGGCTTTTATGGATTTTCGTGATTATATCAATAAGGTCAGGGAGCGGTTTCAGCGTTCGGATTTTGCGCCGATGGCGTATGTGCACAGCTATGGCTGCCAGCAGAATGTCAGCGACGGAGAGAAAATTCTCGGTATGCTGGCGGATATGGGCTGCGGCATTACCGATGACCGTTCCGCTGCCGATATTATTATCCTGAATACCTGTGCTGTCCGTGAAAATGCGGAGGAAAAGGTTTTCGGAAATATTGGCGAGCTGAAACGGCTAAAGGAGAATAATCCCGACCTTATTATCGGAGTTTGCGGCTGTATGCCTCAGCAAAAGCATATTGTTGAGAGAATACGGCGTTCCTACAAATATGTGGACATTGTTTTCGGGACCTTTGCGATCGCAGATTTTCCGAAGCTGCTTTTTGAGCATCTGGAAAGCCGCAAATTCACCGAGGACACGGAAGAGCGAAACAGCGTTCCCACCGAAGGTATGCGTGTCGTCCGCAGCTGTTCTTACAAGGCAAGCGTGCCTATAATGTACGGCTGCAACAATTTCTGTACCTACTGCATAGTGCCTTATGTGCGGGGACGAGAGCACAGCCGTCTGCCCGAGGATATTCTGAATGAGGTAAAAGGGCTTGTTTCCGACGGGTGTAAGGAAATAATGCTGCTGGGACAAAATGTCAATTCCTACGGAAAAAATCTGGACGAGCCTGTCAGCTTTTCCGAGCTGCTTCGTCGGATAAATGCTCTGGACGGCGATTTCAGAATTCGGTTTATGACCTCACACCCGAAGGACGTTACCTTTGAGCTTATTGACACCATTGCCGAATGCGATAAGATTTGCAAGCACCTGCACCTGCCCCTTCAATCGGGCAGTGACCGCATTTTAACGGCGATGAACAGGCATTATGATTTGCGGAAATATATGGACACTGTGAATTATGCAAGAGAAAAAATGCCGCAGTTTTCGCTGTC
>JAEDOB010000314.1 GCA_016302225.1 Oscillospiraceae bacterium
AACATCTTAAATTTCCTTTCACAATCGAAAAATGATTGAAAAATCTCCCAAAATAATCATATCACAATAAAATTAATTTGTGTGGAAGATTGTGAAATCGGACTTATTTTCATTGAAAGTGGCTTTTTGGGCTAAACTAAATGTATTTTATACGAATAAAATGTAAATATTATGTATAAGATACATCTATTTCATATCAAAAATCTTTTTATCTGCTCCTATTTCAAAGTGATATTTTACTATACCAAGATCTATATCCGTAAGGATTCCTTTGCCTGCTTTAGCGATAACTTTATCACCGTCAAGCATAAAACCGAACTTCTGCTGATTCATGGCAGTAGGTGCAAGCAAAGCCGCATTTACACCGTCTATAAACCACTTCGGAGTATCTTCTTTTATCACTGCAACCTCTTCTGCCGTCTTGCTCTTATGAGGAATACCGTGTGTTTTGCCGTATCCGAGAGAAATAACACAGCATAACTTTTCGCCTTTTGCTATATCATAAGCATTTTTCACTTTTGCATAAGACATAGCAACCCAGCAGGTATCAAGACCGAGCTGTGTGGCAAGCAAAACAAGCTGTTCGCCGTAATATCCGCATTTCTCGTTGAGGTCACTGCCCTTCTTGCCAATCAGAGCAATATAGTTTGTGATACCTGAAAACTTTCCGTAATGAGCCATAAATCCGTCAAAAGCTTTAGGCTCGCCGGTAACAAGCTGTATATGCAAACCGCTTTCTCTATTGATTGAAGATATTCTTTCGTTCAAAATATCAAGTTTATCCTGTTCAATTTTTCTGTCACCGTCATATTCTCTTACTGCGTGACGCTGTTTCATTGCTTCAATAATATCTGTCATTGATTTGCACCTTATTATACTTCATAAAGCTTCTTTCGCATAAGGATATGAGGGCAGTATTCATCATAGTATTCACCGCCTTCTTTTACATATCCGTTTTTCTCATAAAATTCCGACGCACGTACCTGTGCGGAAAGAGCGACACTTGTTCCGCCTTCTGTGGCAATCTGCTTCTCGGCAAAGGATAATATCTCATTGCCGTAGTGTTTTCCTCTGTATTCCTTTTTTACCGCTATTCTGCCTATCATATATGACTTATGTTCATTGTCGTAATAATATCTGCATACAGCCGCAGGTTTACCATCATCGTATCCGACTATGTGAACAGCAACATCATCGATATCGTCAAATTCTACGCTGAAGCCCTGTTCCTCCACGAATACTTCGGTACGAATTTTCTTTGCATCGTCGCAAAGTCTGTCAAATGTCTTAAATATCATTTATTTTATTGCTCCGCTGTGAATATACTGCATTTAACGGAAGTTTTTCTTATACCGTTTTCACCGTTTATAAGCTTCTCTCCCCAATCAGAAGAAAGAACAGAGCCGTCCCACGCATTCGCTATGTCAAGATATTCTACTCCTCCGCTGTTTCCTTTCCAGCTCCAGCCGAGATATCCTATTCCGTTATTCTGACAGTATTCCATAATATAATCTTCATCAACATCACCGTCTGTGTGATTATAACCGAATTCCCCGACTATAACGCAAAGACCTTTTTCCGTGACTTTACCGAGATTATATTCTATAGTCTGACTGTTCTTTCCTGCTGTACCATACATATGAACAGCAAACATAGTATTTTTATCGGGATCGGAATTAAATACTTCTTCGCCGTAATCGTGAATGGATTTTGCATACTGAGCCCAGCCGCCTGCATCGACAAGCAAGGTGTTTTTGATACCTGCTTCTCTAAGCTTCGGTATTGCTTCGACATATCCGTCACGCCAGAGAGTGCTGTCCCAACTGCCTGCCCATTCATTTGCTATATTAAGAATTACATACTGTTCTTTGCCGATAAGAGCATCCTTCATCTCTATCCAATAATCCGTTGCATGACGGAGTGCAGATATGTCATCCTTTCCCGTAGCGTCATGCACTTCAACAACAGCTATCATTTCATTGTCAATACACAGATCTATTACAGTTTCAAGCATATCCCGGCTGTCTTTTGTCCACTGCTGACCGTCAGAGCACACTATTCTAACAGTATTTGCGCCTGTACCTGCGATAGCCTTGATTGCTGTAGTATCTTCTTTAAGATACCATGTGTGCGCATGATTGATACCTCTCATTATAAATTCATTACCGTTTGCGTCAAGAAGCTTTGTACCGTCAACCTTAAAACCGTCTTCCGATGCTGTAACGGGTTTCGATTCGGAAGATTCTGAGGCTGAAGTAACAGCGGAAGTTTCGGAAGAATCATCCGAAGATATAACAGAATTAATATCGGAAGATGTTTCTTTGGATGAATCGGTGCTTGTTAGATCCGAATTTGCCGTAGA
>JAEDOB010000048.1 GCA_016302225.1 Oscillospiraceae bacterium
GCACAGGCAAGCAGTGCAGGAATTGTTTTAATTTTCAAACATATCACCCCATATATGGTATTTGTTGAAATAATTATAGCATATCGAAAATGGCATTTCAATGAATGTTCCAAACTGTAACGCTTTTTAACCGTTGTGTAATTTTTGCCGTCCGAAATTTGCAGCTTACCTTACTAAAATTACAGCTTGGCGAAAATCGCTTGCATTGTCCGAAAAGCGTTGTTATAATGAACTCAGAAAATATATCAAAGGAGAAAAGCTATGGACATCATAAGAACCGAAGGTCTTACAAAAAAATACGGCAGCTTCACCGCTGTGGACGGAATATCATTTACCGTTGAGAAGGGCACTCTTGCGGGATTTCTCGGAGTAAACGGTGCGGGAAAATCCACAACGGTAAATATGCTTTCAACGCTTATAGAACCCGACGGCGGAACGGCTGAGATATGCGGTATGCAGCTTGGAAAGGACAACGGCGAGATACGCAGAAGGATAGGCATTGTCTATCAGCAGAACTGCCTTGACGATATTCTGACGGTCAGGGAAAATCTAATATGCAGGGGAGTGCTTCACGGCGCATCAAAGAAAAAAGCCGCCGAAAGCCTTGAACGGCTAAGCGGCATACTTACTCTTGATGACATTCTCGGCAAACGTTACGGAACTCTTTCCGGCGGACAGAAACGCCGCTGCGAAATTGCCGCTGCACTTATGCACACGCCCGAGATACTTTTCCTTGACGAACCCACCACGGGTCTTGACCCCGCCACCCGAAAGGACGTATGGAAAACCGTTGAGGATCTCCGAAAAAACACGGGAATGACCGTTTTTCTCACCACTCATTATATGGAAGAAGCCGCCGCTGCGGGAAAGATAATCATCATCGGCAAGGGACGGATAATCGACAGCGGAACGCCCTTTGAACTGAAAGAAAAGTACGCCTCTGACCACGTCAGAATTTTCTGCAAGCCCGAAGCTGCGGGCAGGATCTCCGATACTCTTGCGGGAATGGGCTTTGCTCCCGAAAGGACAGATCTAGGGCTGGATTTCCCCGTAAGCTCAACAATGAACGCAATCGAGCCGCTGAATGCTGTCAGGGCTTTGGCGGACGGCTTCGAGGTGTTGCAGGGAACTATGGACGATGTTTTCCTCAATGCGGCGGGCGGAGTATCTCCCGAAAAATGATTGCAATTTTCCAAAAAATATGGTACAATACCGAAAGGACGGTTTTATTATGGAGCAGTTTTTTGAGCTGGTCAAAAGAAATGTCAGATTATATCTCAGGGACAGGGGAGCGGTGTTCTTTTCGCTGCTTTCGATGCTTATCGTTATTGGGCTGATGCTGTTTTTCCTGGGGGATATGAATATTGAAGCGATTACCAAAATTCTCGGGAAATTCCCCGGGCGTGACGCTGCCGAAGACGAGGAGAATGCAAAGCTTCTGGTGCTTATGTGGACCTCGGCGGGAATAGTTTCCATCAATGCCGTTACCGTCAGTTTTGCCAGCCTGTCCGCTATGATAAAGGACAGGACGACAGGGAAGATAAATTCCATCTATTCAGCACCCGTAAGCCGTTTTACCATTTCGGCGGCGTATATCTGCTCGGCGTGGGTGTCCTCCGTGATAATGTGCACGGCTGCTCTGGTCATTTCGGAGATATACTGCGTATCTCAGGGGGCAGCGGCGTTTTCCGTATCGGCGCATTTGCAGCTTTTGGGAATGATTGCGGTTAATTCCTTTGCCTATTCCTCGCTGATGTATTTTGCGTCGTTTCTTGCAAAGACAGAGGGCGCATGGAGCGGCTTCGGAACGGTTGCGGGCACGCTTGTGGGATTTCTGGGCGGTATCTATCTGCCTATCGGTTCACTTGCGGAAAGCATCGGGAACGGTCTGAAATGCACGCCTATCATCTACGGCGCATCAATGTTCCGGCAGATAATGACCGAGGATATGCTCAGCCGCACCTTTGACGGAATTTCGGCGGACATTATCGACGAATATTCCGAGGCAATGGGCATTACGCTGACTGTGTTTGACAATAAGGTTTCCTGTGCGGCGGACATTGTGATACTGCTGGTATTCGGAGGACTGTTCCTTATTTTCGGTGCACTTGTTACCGAACATAGCAGAAAGACGGACAGATAAGGAAATGCTGATTTGTGTGTTTTTCCCCGCGGTCGGCGGGGAAAACACATATAAATACCTAATTAATAAACAGAATTAATCGGTATTTTCATAATATTCGCAGATTGGGGTAATTGAATGAAAATAATAATCGAAGCTCCCGAACAGGGGGCGGAGGACGAGATAGTTATCCGCTGTGCCGAGCTGGACAGCGAACTTATGGAGCTTATTTACGCACTGAAATCGGGAAGAAGCAAGCTGACCGCATACACCGAGGACGGTATCGTCAAGCTGTCCCCGAAGGAGATATTCTACTTTGAAGCGGTGGACAACAAGGTTTTTGCGTACTGCGAAAAGAGCGTTTTCGAGGTCAAGCAGAAGCTTTATGAGCTGGAGGAAAGCTTTGCAAATTCCGATTTCATTCGGGTGGGAAAGTCGGTCATAGTGAACGTTTCAAAGATAGTGAAAATATCGCCGTCATTTAACGGACGGTTTGAAGCACATCTGAAAAACGGCGAAAAGACGGTAATTTCCCGTCAATATGTTCCCGAACTGAAAAGAAAACTCAATATATCGGAGGGCGGACGATGAAATTTTTCACCGAGTTTTTGAAATATTTTGTTATTATAACAACGGGTGTTCTTATCATCTGCGCAATAAATGTTTCTCTCTCGGAAACTCATGGAGAGTCGCTTGCGGTTGGTGTTACGCTGTGGCAGATAATTGGTGCGGGTGCAGTGACGGCGTTTGTTACGGCGTTGGTTTACAAGCGCGAATGCAGCACTAAGAAGCAGTTTATTGCAATGGGGATAATCCACTATATACTCATATGTGCGATAATGGTCACTTTGGGTGTTCTCTACGGCTGGATGGACTTTAATATCGGCGGGATAATTATGATGACAGTTTCGGTTGCGCTGGTTTACCTGTTTACCTATGCTGTCAGCTATATCAGCGCCAAGCATCAGGCGGACGAGTTTAATAAGGCATTGAATGAGAAATATAAGGATAAATGAAAAAAGGGTGTTCTCCGCCAAAGACGGGGAATACCCTTTAAAAGGTTATTTAGGCGATTAAGTTTAATCCTCATCATCAACCGCATTGGGATTAGCCTGCATAAGACCGTTCCAAGTGGTATTGACAAATTCCACACATTCAAAATATTTCTGTGTGATAATGTTCAGAGGAATGTCAAGCTCGGCGGCACTGGAGGACATTTTCTTCCAATCCGCTTTTTCGTAGGAGAGGATAACGTCGTAGAGCAGACCGCTTCTGCCTTCGTGTTTCAGCAGAGCGTCCTTGATCTCCTGTGCAATGGGCAGCTCCTTTAATGCGTCCTCAAGGGGGATACCCATAAGCTTTCCGAGAGTGGAGAACATACCCATAAGGTACGCTTCCGAACGGGAAATTGTCATATCCGACGCATATTCCACCAGCTCGCCCGCAAAATTTGCTCGCAGGAAAGATGTCTTGATAAGCTCATCGGGCATAGAACCGTCGTCCTGCTTGAAGCTGAGCAGATATATCCACTGCTTCAGCTGTCCCAGACCGAGAACGACAAGTGCCTGCTTAACGGACTTTGCACGGTTTTTCAGGGCAAAATAAGCGGAATTTACAAGTCGGAGCAGCGAGAAGGTCAGAGTAACGTCACGGGAGATGATCTCCTCGATCTCGTCAATATCGGGCTCGTCCTTGGTGATAGCCACCATCAGCATAAAGAAGTTGCCCTGCATATGGTTCATCTTGCGGACGGTTGAAGGCATCTTCTCCGCAACATAAGCACCCTGGAAATACTTACAGCCGTAAGCAACAGCCTTTTCGTAAGCCTCCTGAGTATCAACGTTATATGCGATAATTGTTTTGTTGAAGGAGTTACCTATTTTAACGATATTTTCCACCGAAGTGTTGGACGGGTCGGCAAAGTTTACCTTTATGTAATCCACAATATCCAGAACACCGAAAAATCTCGGAGCAAACTCAAAGTCCACAACGGCTATCTTATATCCCTTTGCCTTATATTTCATAATAAGGGCATGGGCAAGGGGATTGACGATAAGAGCGTCCTCTATCTGAATAACAAGCTTCTGTGTGGAGAAAATTTTCGGTACATTTTTCACCAGCAGATTTCTTGTAAAGGTAAGAAACGCTGTTTTATTATCAAGTATCTTTCCGCTGTCCATAGATGACAGAAAGCTTTCAATGGCATTAGCAGCGTTAGCATCAGATTGGTCGGCGTTTGAAAGCTCCTCCTGATACAGTATCTCGTAGCCTATTGATTTTTGGTCGGCATCAAGGATAGGCTGCCGTACGATATAGGATTCCATATTATCTCTCCTTTTCGGAAGATTTCGCCGTTTTTCGGCGATAGTCCTGCATTTAATATTATTATAGCACACAGAACCAAAAAATATGTTAATAAATTGTGTATTTTGCGATTTTTGTAAAAAAATATTCGCAGACAAGCGTCACAGTTCAGATAAGCTCCTCGAAATCATTGATAAACAGGTCGGAAATCTGCATAATTCTCGGCATATCCGCTTCGGACGCCTTATCGTAAACGCCTACGGTAAACGCCCTCGAATTCTTTGCTCCGATAACTCCGTTCAGAGTGTCCTCAAAAACGGCACATTCAGTTATGGGTACGCCCATTTGTGCAGCCGCCAGCAGATAAATATCGGGAAATCCCTTTCCTCGGGGGACATCATCAACGGTACAGAATACGTCGAACATACCGTAAATCCCGTGGTGGAGCAGCACAGGCTCGTAAAGCTCCTTCGGCGAAGCGGTGGCAAGGGCAATGCGTTTTCCCATAGCTTTCAGCTTTGAGATATACTCCTTTGCGCCGTTTTTCAGCATGACGGAATAGCGGTATTCCCGAACGGCACGGCGGTTGAAATCCTCCATAAGCTCGCTTACTGTGGTTTCAACGCCGAGTCGGACAAATTCCTCCGCACATTCCTCATAGGTAAGGGCTGCGTATCTTTTCAGGTCGCTTTCCGACGGGAAAATTCCGTGTTCTCTTAGGTAATCCTCGTCGATCTTCTCCCATATGGGATTTGAGTCGGCAATAGTCCCGTCAAGGTCGAAAATAGCGGCTTTAAAATCTGTCATGGGAGAATCACTCCTTATTTCTTTTTGATATAGATATACTTGACTCCGCCCTTTGCGCCGGGGATAGAGCTTATATCAAAGGCGTTCAGCGAGTCAACGAAGGGGGTAAGCTTGCTGTAACCGTAGTTTCTTACGTCAAAGCTTGGACACCGCTTTATAAGGATATTTCCTACTTCACTGAGCAATGCCCAGCCGTCCTCGTCGGAAACCTCATCAAGAATGGTGAAGATTGCCTTTTTAACGGCATCGGGGGGCATAAAATCGGAAACGTGTTCAATGCTTTCGCCCTGACTTTTCTTTTCCTTGTCAAGGCTGCCCGAAATGACCTCCAGATATTTGAAGCGGTTGCAGGCGTTCACAAAGGGCTGTGGAGTTTTACGTTCGCCCATTCCGATGACGTACATTCCAGACTCACGAAGGCGGGATGCCAGCCTTGTGAAATCACTGTCGCTGGAAACTATGCAGAAGCCCTCCACATTTCCCGAATAGAGAATGTCCATAGCGTCGATTATCATAGCGGAATCGGTGGCGTTTTTGCCTGTGGTGTAGCTGTACTGCTGAATGGGGGTGATGGAATGGTTCAGCAGGACGTTTTTCCAGGAGGCAAGGGCGGGCTTTGTCCAGTCGCCGTAGATCCTCTTATAGGTGACAATGCCTTCATTGGCAAGCTCGTCCATAATGTTTTTGATATATCTGTCGGAAACATTGTCTGCGTCAATAAGCACGGCAAATCTTTTATCGTTGTTCATAAATACCTCAATCCTGACGGCGTATCATTTTGAATTATACTAAACACCATTGTAGATCACGGAGAAGAAATCGGCGTAAAAAACTTGCGTTTATGGTTTTTTACGTCGAGAGATTCCCGTGATTAATGGGTGTTTAGTATTATTTATATGTTACTACATAATGTGAAATTTTTCCATTGCCAAAAGCAACAATAATTTTTGTCGAAACTATACAATTTTACGGTTTCGGGGCGATCTCCGAATACTCCTTTGAACAGCTGCTGCATGCCCAATAGCCCTCTGCGGCAAGCTCCGACACCGTTTTATCGGCGATAACAAGCAGATTTTCCTCGGAGATGCTTTTTGCTCTCGAACATTCGGCGTCGGCGTGGAAGCACTTACTGTTTTTGTTTATTACGGCGGATATTATCTCGTCGGGGGCTGCGGAATGCTCCGTTTCCGACACCTTTTCGGAATTTTCCAAAGCCGATGTTACGGAGGACGGCATTTCAATGACCTCAAAAAGCGTTTCCGAAGCGGGATAAACGGCAGCTTCAACAGCCGAACGTTCGTCATATCTGTCCTGATAAACGGTTATGGCAGTCACCGCCGCAACGCTGCAAATTCCCGTCAATACGGGAGCGAGAACCTTCTTGTCGATAATATCATCTCCTGTGGAAATACCGAATAATTTGTTATTTTGATTTGTTAAGTTTTTTAGTGATGTATTTAGGTGTGTCTTTCCCCGCCTGCGGCGGGGAAAGACACATTGATCAGCAGTTCCTTAGTCGGATACCATAATGCAGACCGCATGAACGGCAATTCCACTGCCGTCACCCGTGAAGCCCAGACCTTCCTCGGTAGTCGCCTTGACGCTGACAGAGCCTATCTCCGCAGAAAAAATCTCGGCTATATTTTTCCGCATATCCTCGATATAGGGCGCAAGCTTCGGCTTCTGACAGAGAATGGTGCAGTCGGCGTTTCCAAGCTTATAGCCCGCATTTTCAGCCATATCTGCGACTGCTTTGAGAAGCTTTCGGCTGTCGGCATTTTTGTATGCGGGGTCGCTGTCGGGGAAATGCTTTCCGATGTCGCCCATAGCCAGCGCACCGAGAACGGCGTCTGCAAGGGCGTGAAGGAGAACGTCTGCGTCGGAATGCCCCAGAAGTCCCAGCTCATAGGGAATATGAACGCCGCCGAGTATCAGTTTCCTTTCGGGAACAAGTCTGTGAACGTCATAGCCGTGTCCGATACGAATATTGCTCATATTTTACCGTCCTTTGCCGAGAGAATTGCTTCTGCGATCGCCAGGTCTTCGGGGGTGGTTATTTTGATATTCCCGTAATCCGAGCGGGTGAGATTTACCTTAACGCCTACCGCTTCAACAAGCTGGCAGTCGTCGGTGAAATCAAGACCGTGTTCGTTGGCAAAATTTACGCCTGCGTAATACTCTTTTTTGCGGAATATCTGCGGTGTCTGGATAATGAAAAGGCGTGAACGGTCGGGGGTGTCGGTTATCATATCTCCGCTTACCGTTTTCAGCGTGTCCTTTACGGGAACGCCGGGGACGGACGCACCGAAAATAGAAGCGTCCTTAATGCACCGTGAAATTACCTTTGGGTCGGCAAGGGGACGTGCTCCGTCGTGAACGGCAATAAGCTTTGTTTCCTTAGATATGTGTTTCAGCGCATTTATAACCGACTGCTGACGTGTATCTCCGCCCTCGGCACAGCAGACAAACTTTGTTATGCCGTACTTCTCGGCATATCCCGAAAAGATCTGAAAATCCTCTTTGCGGGCGGAAACGATTATTTCAGTGACCTCGTCACAGCTTTGGAGCAGCTGCATAGACCTTGCCAGCACGGGAATACCGCCCAGCAAAGCCGTCTGCTTGTTGATACCGTTCATTCTGGAGGCAGAGCCTGCCGCCGCAATTATGGCAGAAACCGTCATTTACATTATCTCCTTGAAATTTCCCATATATTTGAAGAAGGAAAGCTCCCTTTGAAGCTCTCTGATAAGTGAAGCCGTCTTGACATCGCTGCAATTTCCGCCGAAATCCAGATAGAAAACCACTTCAAAATCCTTTCCCGCAATGGGCTTGCTTTCAATTCTCCGAAGGTTAAGTCCGTTGACGTAAAATCTCGAAAGCAGACGATAAAGCGAACCCTTGACATGGGGAATGCTGAGGGAAACGGAAATAGTGTCCGCATCGTCGGAAACCATATATTTCTTGGAAATGCAGATAAATCTTGTGGAATTTCTTCCCGCATTGGCAATGTCCGATTTGATGATTTTCAGACCGTTCAGCTTGGCGCAGTCCTCGGAGCAGATGCAGGCGAGCTTTTCGGGACTGTTCTTCACAAGCTCCGCAGAAAGTGCGGTATTTGCGTATTCGTGCGTGGTCAGACCGCTTTCACGGAGAAATTCCGAGCACTGGTGAAGTGCCTGTTCGTGGGAATAGACTGCGGTTATCTCCGAAAAATCGGTGTCCTGCTTGGCGGCAAGGCAGTGGGATATGCTTACCCGTATCATTGAGGTTATGTAAAAATCGAATTTACCCATTAAATCGTAGGTTTCGTCGACCGTGCCTGCGGTGGAATTCTGTATGGGAAGTATGCCAAAGTCCGTTTCGCCGTTTTCGACAGCCCTGCACACATCGGAAAACTCACGGTAAAATTTTATCTCTTGATTCGGGAACAGCTTTCTGCATGCCTTTTCGGAATATGAGCCCACAGTCCCGGGAACGGCGATAAGCTTTGCATTTTCGGGGATAAACTTCTCGGGTACGGGAAATTCGGCGGTTTTGGCAAGCTCTATCTGCTGTAAGCTTTTGCTGATGTCCATAATGTTTGCAAACAGCACCTCGGAGCCATCCTTGATGTTATCGGGGGACATTTCCCTGATACGCTCAATGACCTGCGCTTCACGTCCGCCTTGCATAACGGGGAGAGAGTGCTCTTTTTTGTAGTCGGCTACCTGTCTGCATACGTCCATTCTTTTGAGAAACAGTTTTAGTATGTCCTCGTCAATGCTGTCGATTTCGTTTCTGAGGTCGGTCAAATCCATAATTTTCAAGCCTTTCATCATTTTTGCAAAATATTTCATAGTATATTATAACTGATTTCGGCGTGAATTACAAGAACTTTTGAGAAATTTCTCTAAGTTTAAATAAAATTCTTGCTTAATTTATCGTTTTGTGGTATAATAAACTTCTAAGAGCTTTTTTGAATATGACAAGGGAACGGAGTGAAATATTTGAGAATTCTGGGAATTGACCCGGGCTATGCAATTGTGGGCTTTGGGGTGCTGGATTACGACGGATATAAGTTTCGTCCCGCAGCGTTCGGAGCCATAACAACCGAAGCGGGAGTTAAGTTTGAGCTCCGTCTGAATGACATTTACACCGATATGTGCGAAATTCTCGATAAATACAAGCCCGAGTGCATGGCAATAGAAAAGCTGTTTTTCAATACCAATCAGAAAACGGGCATTGATGTTGCCCAGGCAAGGGGTGTTACAGTCCTTGCGGCGGCACAGAGGGGCATTCCCGTTTATGAGTACACGCCCTTGCAGGTGAAGCAGTCGGTCGTAGGCTATGGACGTGCGGAAAAGCCTCAGGTCATGGAAATGACAAGGCAGATACTTGGTCTTGCTTCCGTACCGAAGCCCGATGATACCGCAGATGCTCTGGCGATCGCTATATGTCACGGACATTCATCGGCAAGCGTAAAATATAACATCAAATAAGGACGTGTGAGTATGAACGAGCGTATTTCAAAGATCCGAAAGATCGCAACGATTATTTTTATTGGCATAACTGTATTGGGTTGGGCAGGCACTTATGTTTTAGCTTTCATTTGCGGTCCGATAATTACGTCGGAACAGTACGGCGAAATTATGAATACATTTGCATTAGTATATTGTCCTATGGCATTTCTTTATCTGCTCCTGATGCTGTTTGGCAAATTATTTTCGGCGTTGTATCAGGCTTTTGGAGATAGACTTATGCTTTGGGGTAAAAAGAGTGCCACAGCATTTTTGGTATCTGCCGAAAAAGCGGATAACGGTGCGACGATCATCACGGCAGAGTTTACTGATAATAAAGATGGTTCACGGAGAACGGCAGAGATCAGAACATTTGATATGTTTGTTATATCCGAATTTACATCAAACGGCAGCTGTTACATTACATATAAGATCGATGATTTTGGTAATGTCACATCTGTAACTGCGCACAGAGGAAGAGAAACAGGGTTTCCGTTTGTCGGAGTTGCATTTGCGATCTTGTTTATTATAGCTATTATATTTTGTATTTGGCTATTTAGTATATTTTATATTCAAGTATTAGTGGAGTGGTTGAAATGATATACAGTGTAAAGGGCGAGGTAGTTCATACCGAACCAAATCTTGCAGTAATTGAATGCGGCGGTGTGGGTTACGCCTGCCGAACAACATTTACAACATTGTCAAAGCTGAAGGGCATAGGTTCTCAGGCAAAGCTTTATACATATCTGAATGTTACTCAGGACGGCATTGACCTGTTCGGATTTTACGAGCAGCAGGAGCTTAGGTGCTTTCAGATGCTTCTGTCCGTGTCGGGCGTGGGACCGAAGGCGGCACTGTCCATTTTATCGGACATATCTCCCGAAAAATTTGCTTTGACGGTTGCAACGGGAGATTACAAGACCATTACCAAATCAAAGGGCATCGGCACAAAAACCGCTCAGAGGATAGTTCTGGAGCTGAAAGACAAGATCGCAAAGGAACAGCTTTCAACGCCCTCCTCGGTGGATTTTTCAGCAGTTACGGAAGCGGTTGCAAACACCAACACGGGAGAAGCCATTGCCGCTCTTGTTGTTCTCGGATATACTCAGGCGGAGGCTGCAACGGTGGTTTCCGGGTTGGACGCTTCTCTGTCCACCGAGGAGCTTATCAAGCAGTCGCTGAAAAAAATCGGAATGAGGCTTTGAGAGGGGGAGCGTTATGCTGGTCTATCCTAATTACGATAAATGTTTGCTTAACGTCATTTCCTCCATAAGACGGTATTACGCCACACCCATCGAATACAAAACGCTGCCTGTTCTCGACAAGGAGCTTGACAGGGGCTACAAAAACATTGTCCTTATTGTAATGGACGGTATGGGAGCTTCTGTTATCGAAAAAAATCTCGGCAGAGGGGATTTTCTGCGGAAGAATATTTCCCAGAA
>JAEDOB010000049.1 GCA_016302225.1 Oscillospiraceae bacterium
GTTCACGGTCGATAGTAAGATTTACCTCAATGCCGTCATCAGCCATCCACTCGTCGATGATCTCCTTGTAGTCAACGAGGTCGTCCATAGAACGGGAACCGTAGATGATCTGCACCTTGCCGTAATTGTCACGCTTATCTCTTACATAATTGATGACCGAACGCAGAGGAGCAAGACCGATACCGCCTGCGATAAAGAGCAGATCCTTGCCCTTGAATGCAGTTTCAACGGGGAAACCGTTTCCGTAAGGTCCTCTGATGGTGATCTGCTGACCAACGTCCATAGCGTGGAGCCAGGAAGTCAGGCAGCCGCACTTTTTAATGCTGAATTCCATAAATTCGGTGTTTGTGGGAGAAGATGTAATTGAGAACATAGCCTCGCCAACGCCGGGGATAGAAAGCATTGCGCACTGTCCGGGGATATGCTCAAAAACCTTCTTGCCGTCCGTACCCACAACTCTGAATGTCTTGACATCGGGAGTATCCTGTCTGATGTCGGTCACAACGCCGAGCTTGGGAATGAGTGTTTCGTCGATCATTTCGATTCTCCTTCCAATGTTTTCATAACCTTAACGATATTCATTGAGATAGGACACTTGGAAAGACATCTTCCGCAGCCTACGCAGCCGAATTCGCCGTCATTGTTGGCGGGGAAATAAACCAGCTTGTGCATGAAACGCTGTCTGAAACGCTCCAGCTGAGTAAGACGGGGGTTTCCGTGAGCCATCTTTGTAAAATCGGAGAACATACAGGAGTCCCAGCATCTGAAACGCTTAACGCCGTGACCTGTTTCAAAATCTCTGATGTCATAGCACTGACAGGTGGGGCATACGAAGGTACAGGTTCCGCAGCCCAGGCAGGAAGCGGAAAGCTCTGCCCACTTGGGAGAATCGAACAGCTCCATAAGCTTGTCGCCGCCGAAAGCATCGGTGGAGAGATTTGCCAGAGGAAGCTTCGGGAGAATTTCCTTAACAGCAGCCTTCTGAGCCTCAACGGGAGCAGCGTCGCCGTCTGTGAGAACAGCCTTTACCTTTTCAACGAAGGCAGTTCCCTTTTCGGTCTTTGCTTCGATGAACAGCTCGTCCTCGGTCATATAGCAAACTGCGTCACCCTCGGGAGCGGTGGGATCTACGCCGAAAGCGGTGCAGAAGCAGGTCTCCTCGGGTCTGGAGCAAGCCATTGTAACGATAGTGCCGTGTTCTCTTCTGGACTTATAGTAGGAATCGACAGGGTCTGCAAGGAAAACCTTGTCAAGAATGGTGAAGCTTCTTGCATCACAAGCTCTTACGCCGAATACAACGAAGTCCTCGCTTTCGGTTCTGGGGTCGATGATCTCGATCTCCTTGCCCTTCATCTTGAAATCAACAAGACTTTCGGTCTGAGGGAAGAAAAATTCCTTTGCGCTCTTAACGGTTTTCAGAGCCTTGCTCATTTCCATACCGTCACACCATCTGGTGAAGCGAGCCTGACCTGCGCCGTCGTCTGCGGGAATGTAGAGCGCACCGCCCTCTGCGGCAGCCTTGAACAGGTCGTTCAGATTATTCAGGGAAAGCTTGAACATTATCAGTTACCTCCCTTTTCATATACTATGCTCGGCTCAACGTCCTCGGTGTCGAAGATGTTAAGAGGAGCTCTTGTTTCGGTATCCTCGCCCGCCTGGAATTCGCCGTAGAACTCGTTGATGTCCTTGATGAACTTTCTGTTCAGCAGGTGCAGGGGGATATTCTGGGGACAAACTCTGGAGCATTCGCCGCAGTCTGTGCAGCGTCCCGCAACGTGGAATGCACGGATAATGTGGAACATATTCTCCTCAAAGCTGTCAGCGGCAGCCTTCTGAGCGATTCCCGAATTATCGTTATCGAATACGCATCTTTCGCAGGTGCAAGCGGGGCAAACGTTACGGCAGGCGTTGCAGCGAATACATCTGGACAACTCACCTCTCCAGAAGTTAAATCTCTCCTCGGAGGACATAGCTTCAAGCTTCTCGACCATATCGAAACGGTTGGATTCGCAAACCTCGCCGTCCTCGCCCAGCAGCTCGTCATATGCAACGTGCTTCTTGGACTTGCAGGAAAGGCATCTCTCGGGGAGAGCATCAGCCTTTGCGATCTTCTTTTCGCCGTAAAGGGTTTCAACAACGAAGCTGTCGCCCTCGGTCTTTATGCCTGTGATACCTGTGATACCCTTAAGCTTAAGAGTTTCACCGTCGGTCTTTCCGTCACAGGGAACGCCGATAACATAGATGTTATCGCGGATAATGCGGTGCTCCTTAGTAAGCTGGTTAAAGCTGTATGTATCGCAGGGCTTGAGGAAAACGAGAATTTTTCCTTCCTTGCGGGACTCCTTTACCAGATACTTCGAGAAATTTGCGCCGCAGAAATCATTGTAAACAAAGCCTGCGTCCAGCTCCTCGGCAGAATTGAAAACTGCGGGGGTGATATCGTAAGCGAAATCTCCCGCCTTCCAGCCGATCACACGATTGACGGTTCCGTTCTGCAGAAGCTCCTTAGCACGGGCGATCATTTTTCCTTGCATCTCAGATCCTCCAATCTCTTGTTCTCGCCGAGCTTGGTAACAGTCTCGACAAACTCATTCATAGTAGCGGCAAACTTTGCGCCCTCAGCTGCGGAAACCCATTCAACACGGGTTCTCTCTCTCTCAATGCCCAGGTAGTCCAGCATAGAGAACAGCAGAGTCATTCTTCTTCTTGCATAGTAGTTGCCTGTGGTGTAGTGGCAATCTCCGGGGTGGCAGCCGCACATGATAACGCCGTCAGCACCCCTCTGGAATGCACGGAGAATAAACATAGGATTTACACGGCAGGAGCAGGGAACTCTGATGATCTTAACATCGGCAGGATAGTTAAGTCTGTTTGTTCCCGCCAGGTCGGCACCTGCATATGAACACCAGTTGCAGCAGAAAGCAACAATGGTAGGCTTAAATTCTTTTTCATTTACTTGCATATTGCATCTACCTCCGCCATAATCTGCTTGTTGGAGAAGCCCTTCAGATCCATTGCGCCGGAAGGACAAGCAACCGTACAAGCTCCGCAGCCCTGACATACAGCCTCATTAACGGCAGCAACACGACGGATAGCCGTAGTTCTGTCGGGCATTCTGAATTCCTTGTCGGAATAGGTGATAGCACCGTAGGGACAAACCTTTTCACAGGAGGAGCAGCCGTTACACAGCATTTCGTCGGAATGAGCAACGCAGGGATTGCAGGTAAGCTTATCCTTGCAGAGCAGACCGATTACCTTAGCAGCTGCGGCACTTGCCTGAGATACAGTTTCGGGAATATCCTTGGGTCCCTGACATGTACCTGACAGGAAAACGCCTGCTGTGGGGCTTTCAACGGGACGAAGCTTTGCGTGAGCCTCGGTGAAGAAGTCGTTGGTGTCCATACTTGCGGTGAGCATTGTAGCAAGAGGTCTTGCGCTCTTGTCAGGCTCAATAGCAGCAGCAAGAACAACAAGGTCTGCGCTGATATGGAGCTGCTCATTGGAGATAAGGTCTGATGCCTGAACATCAAGAGTACCGTCTGCTCTGGGAGCGACCTTTCCTACCATACCTTTAATATAGTGAACGTTGTAATCCTCAACAGCTCTGCGGTAGAACTCATCGAAGTTCTTACCGGGAGTACGAACGTCAATGTAGAATACATAAACGTCGGTGTCGGGATATTTTTCACGGGTAAGCATAGCGTGCTTAGCGGTGTACATACAGCAGATCTTGGAACAGTAGGGCTTGCCGCAGCCGGAAGTGTCACGGGAGCCTACGCACTGTACGAACACGATTGTGTGGGGGTGCTTTCCGTCGGAGGGTCTGAGAAGCTGTCCGCTTGTGGGACCTGCCGCATTTGTCAGACGCTCAAATTCCAGAGAAGTGATAACGTCCTTGCTCTGAGAGTAAGCAAATTCATCGAAATTATCCAGCTTGATGGGATTGAAGCCTGTTGCGGCAACGATTGCGCCGTATCTCTCCTCAATGATCTCGTCCTGCTGCTTGTAGTCGATAGCGCCTGCGGTACAAACCTTGGAGCAGACACCGCACTTGCCGTTTTTGAGCATATTACAGTAATCAGCATCAATAGTAGCAACCTTGGGAACAGCCTGAGCAAAAGGAATGTAGATAGCACGTCTGTTGTTCATTCCCAGATTGAACTCGTTGGGAACGTTCTTTACAGGGCACTTTTCGGTACAAACGCCGCAGCCTGTGCACTTGGTGGTATCAACATATCTTGCCTTCTTCTTGATGGAAACGGTAAAGTTACCAACGAAGCCCTTAACAGCTGTTACCTCACTGTAAGAGTAGATGTGGATCTTTTCATTCTGAGCGCAGTCAACCATCTTAGGTGTGAGGATACAAGCTGCGCAGTCCAATGTGGGGAAGGTCTTGTCTATCTGAGTCATCTTACCGCCGATAGTAGGCTTTGTTTCAACAATATCAACGTCGAAGCCTGCTTCTGCAATATCCAGAGCTGTCTGAATACCTGCAATACCGCCTCCGATAACCAGCGCTCTCTTAACAACGGGGCTTTCGCCTGCTGTAAGAGGAGCATTCAGATGAACCTTTGCTATTGCAGCCTTGCCGAGGATAATAGCCTTCTCGGTACCTGTCTGCTTGTCCTTATGTATCCAGGAGCACTGCTCACGGATATTTGCAATTTCGACCATATAGGGGTTGATTCCCGCACCCTGAACGGTCTTACGGAAAGTTGCCTCGTGCATACGGGGCGAGCAGGAGCATATAACAACGCCTGTCAGGTTATGTTCCTTAATAGCGTCCTTTATCATATTCTGAC
Organism: Oscillospiraceae bacterium; assembly: GCA_016302225.1. Taxonomy (GTDB): domain Bacteria; phylum Bacillota; class Clostridia; order Oscillospirales; family Ruminococcaceae; genus UMGS1889. Next base: position 4,803 of record JAEDOB010000049.1, read on the forward strand.
CTGCTTCGGAGCACATGTACTGATAGTTAGTGGAGAAAACCACTCCCGGCTCTGATTTCAGAGCTTCGGAAACCGCCTCAACATCGACGGTTGCAGCGATATTGCTTCCGCACCAACATACAAATACGCCAATTCTCTGCATTTTTTCTCCTCCTTATCTCTTATATTTGCGGAATGCGCTGACGATAGCCTGCTGAGGAAGATCCTCGTCCAGCATATCGGGAATATTTTCCGCCTTGATATGATTCATACCGCTCTGTCTTAAAACGGCATTTCTGATACCCTCTACGACCTTTGCAGGCTCAACACCTCTGGGGCAGCGTTCCACGCAGGCATAGCAGGAAAGACATTTGTAGATAGAATCTGAGTTGAGCAGCGGCTCCAGATCACCCTTCTCTACCATATAAACGAACTGATGGGGATGATATTCCATCTCGTCATATGAGGGACAGGTAGCCGAGCATTTGCCGCATCTCATACATTTCAGAACATTGACACCGCTGGAACGGAGTACCTGTTCCTTTGTTACCTTGCTCATAAAGAAGCTCCATTTCTCCGCCGAACATTTTCTTTGGGGAACGGTTCATTCATCGGCGGAGGAACGAATCGCATTATATCCCCGAAAATTAATCCTTTACGCCAAGAGCCTCAGCCAGAAGCTCAGTGAAGTAGTAAACGGGAATGTCACTTTCATCAGCGTTTTTATTGAGATTGTACAGGCAGAGGGGGCATGCGGTGATTATCATATCTGCGCCGTTTTCTGCCGCACTCAAAGCAACCTTGTTGCTCTTCTTCTTAGCAAGAGCCTTGTCCTCCATGGTAACATAACCGCCGCAGCACTCGTTGCGGTAGGGATAAACCACGGGCTCGGCACCGATAGCCCTGATGAAATCCTCGATAATTGTGGGGTTCTCGGGATTATCCATCTGCATTACCTTGCCGGGACGAAGGAGCAGACAGCCGTAATAAGCGGCGATCTTCTTGCCTGTCAGAGGATTTGTGACCTTCTCGGCAACCTTGTCGAAGCCTATCTTGTCACGAAGCATTTCCAGATAGTGGATAACATTTGTTTCTCCGTTATAAGGCACATCAAGCTTCATATAGTTGTTAGCCTTTGCGGAAAAATCGGAATCGTTCTTCATAGCGTCATTGGTCTGCTTGAGAACGTTGTGGCACGCTGAGCAAAGTGTAACAAGGTCATTGCCCTTATCCTTTGCCGAAGCGAGAGATCTTACGGCGGACAGCTTGGATGCTATCTCGTCCTTGGACATGGAGAAGGTTCCTCCGCAGCACTGCCAGTCGGGAAGCTCTTCAAGAGTAACACCCAGAGCTTCTGCGGCTTTTCTGCCGTATCTGTCCAGATCCTTGGCTTTAGTTTTCAGCGTACAGCCGGGATAGTAACTGAAAGTCATAGTAATTTTCCTTTCCCCGAACGTACCTTGCCGATACGCCCGTATATATTTGAGGGCAGCAGAAGAAGGCGTTACCCTCCTCTGCGTCCCAATGGTTGCATTTAACTAAGCAGTCTTAAACCATCTGCTCGGGGTGGAACACCTCGTCAAACTTCTCTGCTGTCAGGAAACCCAGCTCTACGCAGGCTTCTTTCAGGGAGATATTGTCCTTGTATGCCTTCTTAGCGGTCTTTGCAGCATTCTCATAACCGATATAGGGGTTGAGAGCCGTTACCAGCATAAGAGAGTTGTGGAGATTGTGGTGCATCTTTTCCTTGTTAGCCTTGATTCCGACAGCGCAGTTCTTGTTAAAGGACAGAATAGCCTCTGCAAGAAGTCTTGCGGACTGGAGGAAATTGTATGCACAAACGGGCATGAACACGTTCAGCTCGAAATTGCCCTGAGATGCAGCCATACCGACAGCAACATCATTACCCATTACCTGAACGGCAACCATAGTAACAGCCTCACACTGAGTGGGATTTACCTTGCCGGGCATAATGGAGGAACCTGGCTCATTTTCGGGAATGAAGATCTCGCCCAGACCGTCACGGGGACCGCTTGCCAGCCATCTTACGTCGTTTGCGATCTTCATCATATCAGCAGCGAGAGCCTTTATAGCACCATGAGCGAACACGATCTCGTCCTTGCTTGTGAGAGAATGGAACTTGTTGTCGGAGGTAACGAAAGCCTTGCCTGTCAGCTCGGCAACAGCCTTTGCAACTTCAACATCAAAGCCCTTGGGAGTGTTAAGACCCGTACCAACGGCAGTACCGCCGAGAGCAAGCTCTTTAAGTCCGGGAAGAGCCATTTCCAGCATCTTCTTGTCCTTTTCAAGGGAGGAACGCCAGCCGCTGATCTCCTGAGAGAACTTGATGGGAGTAGCGTCCTGCAGATGTGTACGTCCGCTCTTAACGATACCCTCGTTCTCCTCTTCAAGACGCTTGAAGGTAGCGATAAGTGTATCAACAGCGGGGATAAGCTTGTCCTCAACAGCAATAACTGCGGAAATGTGCATAGCTGTGGGGAATGTATCGTTAGAGGACTGACTCATATTGATGTCATCATTGGGGTGAAGCAGCTTCTTGCCTGCGATCTCGTTTCCTCTGTTGGCAATTACCTCGTTAGCGTTCATATTGGACTGAGTGCCGCTTCCTGTCTGCCATACTACCAGCGGGAAATGGTCGTTCAGAGAGCCACTGATAACTTCGTCACAAGCTGCGGAGATAGCAGCAAGCTTTTCGTCTGTCATCTTCTCGGGCTTGAGAGCGTGGTTTGCGATAGCGGCAGCCTTTTTGAGGATACCGAAGGCGTGAGTGATCTCACGGGGCATGGTTTCGATGCCTACGCCGATAAGGAAGTTTTCGTGGCTTCTTTCGGTCTGGGCAGCCCAATATTTGTCGGCAGGAACCTTGACCTCGCCCATAGAATCGTGTTCAATACGATATTCCATTGTTATACCTCTTTCGTGATAAAATTTGCGAGCAATGGGACAGACTATATCCTCACAAGGGCATAGTTCACCCCTATTCTCCCCTATATACTATTATATTACTTTTTTCGGGATTGTCAAGGGATTAGCATTTGCTAACCGACCGTAAAAAATCAGGGAATTTCATCTTATTTTTCGGCAGAAAAACTCTTATCTCGTCTGACGGTAGTTTGTATGTTTATATCTAACAAAAGTGTCCGTCGATTTTTCTTGGTTTTTGTATGATATATGCAGATAATATCCAAATATCTCCATATGAATTTTTTTGACTGCTTTGTTAATTTTTTGACAAAGAGATATTTCGACGCACAAAATACCCCCGAATACTCTGCTATTTAATAGGTAATGAGCACGAAAATTAACGCATATTTCACCCTAAATTAACCAAAATTCAAAACTAATGTCAAGCTAATAGGTTTTATTGCGCTAAACTGTGTGATATAATAACACTATCCGACGGAGAGGAGAATGATTATGAAATACAAAATGATTTTCTTAGATATAGACGGCACCCTCACCAACTCCAAAAAGGAGATAACCCCCAAGACCAAAGCAGCCCTCATAAAGGCGCAGGAAATGGGCATTATCGCCGCCATCGCTTCGGGACGTCCCGACAAAGGCGTCAGCAAATACATCAAGGAGCTGGAGCTGGAACGGTTCGGCGGCTATGTTCTGTCATACAACGGCGGACGTATCCGTGAGATGAAAACGGGAAGAACGGTCATAGAACGAAGCATTGCCCCGCAGGTCTTTGCCGAGGCGCACCGTTTTGCCCATGTAAGCGGCGTGGATATTCTCACCTACCGAGGAGATGTTATCCTTGCCGAAAATGCCGAAAACAAGTACCTCGAAATAGAATCCCGCATTAACGGAATGTCCGTTGAGATACACCCCGATATTACAAGTGCGGTATGCTTCAACGTCCCCAAATGCCTTCTTCTGGGCGACGGCGACCGAATGTCGGATCTGGAACCGAACCTGAAGGTCAAACTGTTCGGCAGGGCAGACGTTTTCCGCTCCGAGCCGTTTTTCCTTGAAGTTATGCCCTACAAGACCGACAAGGCAGCCGCTATCGCAAACCTCTGCGGCGTTCTCGGCATTGAACGAGAGGAAACCATGGCGTTCGGCGACGGCTTCAACGACGTTTCCATGATAAGTCACGCAGGCATGGGCGTTGCCATGGAAAACGCCTGTGATGCGGCAAAGAAGGCGGCGGATTTCATCACCCTGTCCAACGAAGAGGACGGTATCGCCCACGCTCTGGAAAAATTCGTATTCTGAAAAAAGCCCCTCTCCAAATCGGAAAGGGGCTGATTTTTTACTTTTTCTTCAAATTGCTCTCCGCCTGATCGATAAACGCCATAAGGTCCTCGACCTTCTTGTTGTTTTTCTTTTTTGCGGGAGGAGCAAGCTTTTCCTTCGGAACGACCGCTTCTGCGGGGATAGTCAGGGGCTTTTCCTCGGGCTGAGCTTCTGCTGCGGGGGCGATCTCCTCTGCCTGTTCGGTCGACTTGGTAAAGAAGGTCTTTACGCTTTCGTCAAAGGCAGAAGGCTTGGCTTCTGCGGGCTTCTGCTCGGGTTCAGCGGTCTTGGGCGCAAAATCAAAGCCGTAGGTCTGCCTTGCGTAGCCCTTTTCGCCCTCATTTTCGGAAACAGGCTCTCTGCTTTCGATAACGCTCTGCCTTGCCTTTGCTGCGGCTGCTTCAAACAGATCGTCCACCGACTGCTCCTCGTTGGCGGGAGCAACGGGCTCTATCTTCGTGGGACGGTGCATAATCCCCTCATCAAACTCGGAAAGTCCTCCCCTGTGTCCTGCGGCAACGGGCTTCTTTTCGGTATCCTCCTCGACGTTTTCGGACGCCTTATTCTCGGAGGATTTTCCGTACATAGCGGCAAAAATGGGGTCATCTCCCTGCCGGAATTCGTGTCTGCGCTCACGCCGTTCCGCCTTGGGAGGGGCAATGCCCGCAGCCTCGTAGACAGATTTTACGGTTTCCTTCGGCTTTTCGTACTCTGCCTTGCCGTCCCTTCCGACGGTCAGCTGCCTGTCGTCCTCGGGCTGCTCCACGGTGAAGCGGGCGGTTTCCTTGATCTCCATCTGAGGCTCGTCCTCACCGCTTCTGGACTCGAATATCTCGTCAATATCGTCAAGAGAGGACGCTTCTTCCTCCATATGCTTGACGTTGATTATCCTGATTATCTGGAATATGATTATAAGTAAGCTGGGAATGATTATGACAAGCATAATGCCCGATGTAGATGTGGCAAATCCCAGAAGCTTTCCGAGAATTTCGCTCTGCCACTGTGCCTTTGCGATAATGTCCGACTCGGGAACTCTTATCTCCTGAGTTGCGGTGGTGAATTTCAGAGTGTAATACTTTGTTCCGTTTTCCTCTTCAATATTGGTAACGCCGATAAGCACGATGTCATACTTATCCTCGTCGCCTATCTTTGCAAGACAGGTCTTTCCGGGAGCAAGCTGGTCAATCTTTGAAGCCTGAGCAATGACCGCCGTGCCCTTGGGGATATTCGGCTCCATATTTGACGCTTTAAGATAGTAGAAGCTGTACCCGCCCACAGACGGCACCGCATTATCTCCCCTGAATGCAAAATACAGCACGAGCATCACAGCTATTGCCAGAGCGCATACTATAATAAATACTGTTTCGATAACCGAAAGGACATTTACCGACTTTCCCTTTGCCATTTGCCTAAGACCTCCGAATATATTTAAATGAATTTTAAGTACTAAAAAAAGCTATAAAATCATTATAACACATATGTCGGCAAATTTCAAATACTTTTTTCAGATTTTTCGGATTTTTTTTCGTTCCCGATAAAACCCGACCTTTCAAGTGCGGAAACTATCAGCGGGATAAGTATTATCTGTAAAATTATTCCGGGAACTGCCCCCGTAAATGCGCCCGCAGCAAACGCCGCAAGAGTGAATTTCCCGCCCGAAACGCCCAGAAGAACGGCAGTAACTCCGCCCCACACAAGACGCCCCGCCAGCATTGCCGATATAAGGGAGATGAATATCCTACCCTTAACGCCCGACAGCCTTCTGTACAAAAGCCCCGACACAAGCCCGTAGACTGCCAGCTCGGCGCTCATGGCTATGGCATTCGGGAACAGCTTCGGCATACCGAAAACCGCCGACCGAAGCAGCGGCGCAATAAGCCCCGTCAGCAGCCCGAACTGAGGTCCCGCCGCAAAGCCGCATATCATAACAGGCAGGTGCATAGGGCAAAGAGCGTTTCCTATCTGTTGTATCTGTCCCGTAAGAAAAGGCAGTACCATGCAAAGTGCAAGGCATACTGCCGAGGTTATCATTTTTTTGATACGTTCCCTGTTGTTCATAAAAGCTCTCCTT
>JAEDOB010000315.1 GCA_016302225.1 Oscillospiraceae bacterium
ACCTTGCCGTTTCGTGTAATGAATACGTCCTCTGTCTGTGCAAGCAGTAAGTATTTGCTTAGATTTAATTCAAGTTCAGCTGTTGTTATGGACATATGCACCTTTCCTTTCCGACATATATTTTCACTATTATTATACATTAATCACACGAATATGTCAACAAAAATATGTACCCCGACACTCGAAAAAGTGTCGGGGCTTCTCATTTTAGAGAATAGGACAGCAGTCAAAATCGCTGTCGATATAATGTGCAATAAATCTCGCCTTGAATTTTCTTCTGCCGCAGATAGAATCCGCCGCAGGAGTGTTTTCGTCCTCGGAAAGAACAAATTTTATGCAGCGGACAAGGACATCACGGCAGGAAGCACTTGTATGGGCGGGGATAGTCATGGTCTTTACCCCTCGCTTATGCTCAATGCCATGCGAATCCACCTCGGTGACGATAGCCGCAAAAGCTACCCGTCTGTGGGGGCAGACATTTTTCAGCGTTGCATCAAGGAGAAGAATTCGTCCCTGAGAGCTGAGTTCAACATCACCCGCATCAAATTCAATAAAATCATCGCAGCCTTCAAGCTCAATGTCAACAGGCTCGGGACATTCCTCGGGTGTAACAACGGTTCCGCAGTCAACGTTTATAACGGGGGACGGGAAATCTGCCGAATTGCCCTCGGCGTCGCTGTAGTCAATGTCGTCATTTACCTCAATATCTCCCGAGCACTGACCGAGATGCAGAACGTCAAACTCCAGCTCCGCCCCCTCGCTGCCGCTGACACCGAGAGAATCAATCTTCCATTCAACGGTGTTTTGGTCAACGAGAGCTGCCGTTCCCTTTGTGGGAAGGTGAACAGCGGTTATCCTGAAACAAGGAGAAACCATATCCCGAAGAACAATATCCGTTGCGCCGGGCTTTGAAATGTTTTGGGCAAGATCCTCGAAAAGCTTTTCAAGCTCCTCTTCATCGGGGGTGATGGCAACATAGGAGGACGGGGGCGAGGACGCCCAGCTGTTCAGTGCGTCAATGTCAATGCCGTCGCTGCCTACCAGCCCGATAACGTAGATGGTAACGCCCTGCGCCTTTGCTGCCGCCGCAATGGGCTCGGGGTCGCCGCCTGCGGTGGTGTTTCCGTCGGTGAACATTACCATAACCTTGGCATTTGCAGACTGCGGGTCAAAGAGGGCAAGTGCCTTTTCGAAGGCGTCACGGTGATTGGTTCTGCCGTTTGCCGTAAGGGAATCAACTGCCGCTTTCAGGTCGGCAACCGAGGTAATAAGCTGTGTGTCCTGAGTGGCTGTGTCCGAGAAGCTGACTATTCCGATATGACTTCCGCCGCCGATATGACCGTCCTTTGCACTGTCGGTGGCTTCGTCGATAATGTCGATGAAGGTTTTCGCCCCTGTTTTCAGGTTTTTAAGGGGATTTCCCGTCATACTTCTTGAACGGTCAAGGATAAGCACAATGTCCGTGGGATTATCTGCAATATCAGGCTCAGCCGTCAGGGAAAGCTTTATTTTGAAGGAGCCGCCGCAGACAATGCTGTCTGTGCTCAGTTCCTTGTTTGAATAGGTTATACCCATTGATAAATTCGACCTTTCTAAGCCCATTTCGGACTTAGTACATTTTATGCCGAATTTGCGGGAATGCTACTCGGGGAACTGCTTGTTTTTCATATCTCAAACATAGGATAGATACCCGAAATATCCTCCTTTGTCATAAAAGGCAGGTGCACCTGTACCACATCGGACGGAACCTTTGAAGGCGTCATTATTCCATTTCTGAGATTGTTAAGCAGACGGTGAAAGTCGTCCTTGGTATAAGGCGGCAGAAGCATTACGGGCGGCATAAGAAACTGAAAATCGTTCAGGTCTATGGGCAGGAGATTCAACTCTTTAGTAATTTCAAGCTCCACTACCACATGATCGTCCTTTAGAAAATGATTCCATAGGCTGTACAGACACTCTTTTTTGCTTCTGATAAGCTCTTCAAAATCACTGTATCTGTCAAAATAGCAGATGCCGTTATCGGTCAGCACCATAAATCCGAATATCAGTCCGCTGCATTCAATCCGGTTCACGCTGCAGTAAGTGTCCCGCATAAACCTGTAAAGCTCTCCTATCTCCTTTTTTTCACGGACAAAATCACTTTCTTCAAGGATAGGATAATATGCACCGTTTTTAAGAGCATAATTTACAACGCTGCGCCTTTGTACAGTCCAGACCTTCATATGCTATGCAACCTTTCATAACCAATTTAAAATCGACAAGGTTTTTATTTAATATATCATAAAACGCCGATAATTGCAATACTTTATTAAAAATGTTTAGTGTTGAAAGTTGAGAGTTGAATTTA
>JAEDOB010000316.1 GCA_016302225.1 Oscillospiraceae bacterium
CGTAAAAATTCTTGGAATTAAGATTATCCTGGACTATGCGGAGGCCTTCGCCGAACCTCTGAAAATGCACGATCTCACGCTGTCTGAGAAATCTTATGGGATCAATAATATCAGGGTCATCTACCATTCGAAGAATATTGTCATAGGTAGTGCGGGCTTTCTGCTCTGCCGCAAGATTTTCCGTCAGATCGGTGATGGGGTCGCCCTTGCTCTGGAAATATGCCGCAGTAAAGGGTGCTCCCGAAGCCGCCTGGGGATAGATGCCCGTTGTGTGGTCAACAAAGTAGGTGCCGAACCCGCTCTTTTTTATCTCGTCAATGCTGAGGTTTCGTGTGAGCTGGTAAAGAATGGCGGAGATCATTTCGACGTGTGCCAGTTCCTCAGTCCCAATATCCGTAAGCAAACCTTTCAGCTGCGAATACGGCATACTGAAACGCTGATTAAGATAACGAAGCGATGCAGCCAGTTCCCCGTCGGGACCTCCACGCTCCCATAAGATATAGCCCCGCTGATTTATCAACATTTTTTCTGTCGCCTGAGTGACATAACAAAATGAGTTTCCCCATTAATCGGTATTTTCCTGTTATGTGTTCATCATTTTTATAAAGCTTATCCAGTCATCCCTGTTTTCTGTGTAGAATTCACTCATTACACTGCTTATTATTTGACAAATCAATGATCTTATTTCGTTCTGTTCATCTGCCGAAAGAGAGTCCAATTCTCTTTCAGCTTTATCCTTACAAATGACCAATGATGGCAATGCTTTGATTTTTCTGTTGTACATAAAGTTCACTCCATATTATACTGAGCACCGATTAAATTATAGCAAACGGCAAAATTGGTTTGCTTTGGCGGGTAGAAATATATATGAAGTTTACTATAATTTTATTCGACCGGCGTCGTGTGCGTCCGTCAATTATTTTTACGAAGTCAACGGTTCAAAAAATTCTCAGCTTCACTATGAGGATAAGCTTGTTGTTACGGGTGAGCCTTTTGCACTCCGAGTCATCGAATCGGAAAAGGACATCAGCGGAGAGCTTTCCTTTGACAAGGCAGGACTTTCCGTTATTTTTACAGCTGACCACAAGCCCTAAAAGAAGTGCAAGGTTCGCATACTGAACAGCGCACATACCTCATTCGTGCTTGCGTCCTATCTTGCGGAAAATGATTATATAGGGGAATCTCTAAAAACCCTGTACAAAACGAGTAAAAAACGGTATAATAGAAATATGAAAGCGATACAAGAAATTAACAGAATTAAGCGAGCCTCCGGAGAAACTGAACAGCGTAATGAAGCAGTAACATTTCCGCTGCTCTTCACCGTTTTATTTTGCAGCCTGCGTTGGGACGGTTATTTGGCTGCATTTTTTGTGGTCAAAATTATATGGGGAAATCATTTACACAGTTTATTTTCAGACCCATTGTTAAAGACCCAATCAATCGGACAGATAAGTGCTTCCCCACTTTGCCATTTCATAATAGATATTAAGCATTGATTTTCCTGCTTCTGTCAAAGAATACTCGACACGCAAAGGCACCTCATTGTATTGCTTTCTTTCTACAATTCCCCGTTCCTCTAAAATTATCAAGGTTGCGGAAAGCATTGTGTTGGTAATTCCGTCCAGATTCTTTTTCAACTGACCAAATCTCAGCTGATCCGTTTTTTCTAACTCATATATAACTCTGGATGTCCATTTTCCACTCAGAAGCTCCAGTGTTTTTGAAACAGGACAGTTTTCTTGCGGAGTTCCATTTTTGATATATTCCCGAAATTAATCAAAAGTCATTGTATCATAACCTCCATGGTACAAAAAATAATACTTGGTAAGTATAAACTGCGTACTTGCTTTATAAAAAATTATACCGGCATTTTAGCTGAATGTCAATAATTTTGGAGGTTATCTATTATGGAATTACTGAATGCTATTTCATCAAGGAGATCTGTGCGTTCTTACAAAAATATTGCCGTAGAGGATTCTCAGCCGGAGCAGATCCTTAAAGCAGGCTATGCCGCACCTGTCGGAAAAAGTCTGTATGATAATTTGCGGATTACAGTCATTCAAAACAAGGATATTCCTTGAAAGCTATGATCTCTCGGGTAAAACAGTTATACCCTTTGCGACCTCGGGCGGCAGCGGCATGGGCAAAACCGAAGAAATCCTTCAAAAGATATGTCCTGCCAATTGGAAAAACGGCATAGTAATAAACCGTGCGTCCGATAACGACCTTAGCAAATGGGTCGATGAACTTAATGTATAAGGAAAGGTGATTTTTATGTTAGGAAATTTCGTTTACTCAAACCCCACAAAGCTCTATTTCGGCAAGGATTCGCT
>JAEDOB010000317.1 GCA_016302225.1 Oscillospiraceae bacterium
GTATCTCACGTTTCAGATGGAAGCTGTCCAACACACTTTAATTTGCCTTAAATAAATGTTTTGTATACAGGAAAGGGCTGTCGTGCTTGAGTGCGGCAGCCCTTTGCTTTAATGATTATGTCAGTGAGTTTCCCCCGCCGAAGGCGGGGGAAAACTCACTGATCGGTATTTCTTTAGGACACTCCTCTCTTTTACACGGAAATCAATTTTGATGAATTTTTGTAGGGGCGGTCATTGACGCCCGCAGATACGCAGTATTTTGCGGCTTTCTGCGGCGCAGCGGGCGACTGATGGTCGCCCCTACATAAAAATGGTATTGACAATGTAAGCTTTTCGGTGTACAATATAAGTACAGAGTAAATATGCTGTTATTAAAGGAGATGGTTTTATGGCAACAACAAGCGTTACTATGCGTGTGGATTGCGATGATAAGGCAAAAGCAGAGCAGATTTTCAGTGCACTCGGTCTGAATATGTCAACGGCGTTCAATATGTTCATCAAGCAGACAATTCGCTGTGACGGTATACCCTTTGATGTTACACTTCGAAATAGAAGCAATGATGATTATTTTTACAGTCCCGCAAATACGGCACATCTAAATCGTTCTATTGCCCAGCTTAATTCGGGAAAGATCTCGGAACATGAACTGATAGAGGTTGATGACTAATATTAGTATTTTATGGGTTTTCCCCCGCCGAAGGCGGGGGAAACTCACTGATCGGCAGTAAAAAAGGACACCTTTCATTCACCGAAAAGTGTCCTTTATTATTTTTATTTTCCCTTCTTATCGGGAGTCTTACCTGTGTTAAGAGAAAAAACAAACTCAACATACTCGTTAAGCGCACTTTTTACGGAAATAGTCCCGTCATGCAGCTTGACAATGGAGCGGACGATGGAAAGTCCCAGCCCGACGCCTGTTTTGTCCTTTCCTCGGGAAGCATCGGTCTTGTAGAAGCGGTCGAAAACCTGCGGCAGCTCCTCGCTGTTCAGCCCCTCGCCGCTGTTTCTGATACAGATAAGGGTTTTGTCCTTTTCCTGAGAGAAGGAAAACTTTATATATCCGCCGTCGTTTACGAATTTTACGGCGTTTTCCACCAGATTGTATATGACCTGCTGGATAAGGTCGGTGTCGGCATTGACGAAAAATCTGCCCGTGTCAAGCCCGATGACCTCCACGTTCTTGTCCTCGATACGCTTTTCAAAAAGCAGCACTGTTTTGATGACCAGCGGGACAATATCAAAGTCCTCGGTTTTCATGGCGATCTCGCCCGTTTCGTACTTGGCAATATTCAGCATAGACCGCACCAGACGTGCCAGACGCTTGACCTCGTCGGAAACTATGCCCAGATAGTAGCGGTGCTTCTCCTCGGGAATGGTGCCGTCCAGAATTCCGTCGATAAATCCGCCGATGGAGGTCATAGGCGTTTTCAGCTCGTGGGAAACGTTGGAAACAAAGCTTTTTCTCGTTTCCTCGATAATTTCAAGGGACGCCGCCATTTCGTTCAGCGTATTGGCAAGATAGCCCAGCTCGTTTTCCTCTTTTATGTCGACCTTCTGCGAAAAATCGCCCTCACCGAACCGTTTTGCGGCAATGGTCATATCCTTGATGGGGTCTGTGAGCCGTTTTACGGAAAAATACACGATGGGGAAGAGTATCACCACAATAACAAGTGCGACTATCCCGAAGGTAAGCAGCAGAGAGCGGAGATAGTTTTCCAGCTCCCTCGGACCTACCTGCGAAAAGAGATAGAAAGCCTCGCCGTTCAGCAAAAACTTGCAGCCCAGATTAAATGCGGGCGGTTCGCCGGTGTTCTCCAAGGTGCCGTAAACAAAATAGCCCTCTGCTCCCGATTGGCTGACCTCTTCAAGGGCCCTCTGAGAGTAGGGACGGTTTTTATGGACGCAGCTTTCCTCCTGCTCGGTGCATATCAGCAGATTTCCTCCGCTGTCGGTCAGGGTAAGCTCGTCATGTGATATATCCGCAAGCTTTTTGAGCAGTTTTTCGGTAAAATCCAAATCAAGCTGTCCGCCGGAAGGACAGGACAGCTTGACCTCTTCAATAGCTTCATTGGCAGCAGTTATCATATCCGCCTTAGTGCTTGACTTGAAATATTCTTTTGAAACAAGCAGCAGCACCGCTCCGATAACAAGGATAGCCGAAACGATTATTGCCGCAAACAGCCCGAAAAAGCTGCGGAAGATGCTTTTAGGCATTTTCTTCCTCTGCCTCGAACTTGTAGCCTACGCCCCATACGGTCTTGAGAGCCCACTTGTCGGAAACGCCCTCCAGCTTTTCTCTCAGACGCTTGATGTGAACGTCGATAGTACGGGA
>JAEDOB010000050.1 GCA_016302225.1 Oscillospiraceae bacterium
CTTGGCATATTCCCCCGAAAGCTCCTCGAAATGCACTTCGTCCTTGTGAGCATTTTCGGCGGACATTTCCCCTTCAAGCTCACGCATTTTGTCCTGCACCTCATAAAGCCTTGCGAAAACCGAACGCATCTCCTCAATAATGGAATTTGAACGGTCAAGCCCCGCATTCTGACGCAGAAATCCCACGGAAAGCCCGCTGCATTTGGAAATTCTCGCCGTGTTGGGTTCGGGCTGAGTTTCGGGCTCCTCATCACCTACGATGATTTTCAGCAGAGTGGATTTTCCGCAGCCGTTTATTCCCACAAGACCTATCCTGTCGCTGTCCTCAATAGTCATTGCAACGTTGTTCAGCACCGTATTCCCGCCGAACATTTTGCTTATATTTTCGATTGAAAGTATCATAAAATTCGTTCCTTTAGCATTAATATACTACTTTATTATATAACATCAGCCTGCGATTTGTCAAGAAATCTTGCGGAAAACATTGACTTATTCCGCAGAATATGATAAAATAACATTATTATGGGTATGAAAAGGATGATATAAATGCAGTCTGTTACAAAAATTCTGACCGCTGTTGTTTCCGAAGCATTCGGCAAGTGCGGATATGACGAAAAGCTGGGCGTTGTTACCCCCTCCGACCGTCTTGACCTTTGCCAGTTTCAGTGCAACGGCGCATTTTCGGGAGCAAAGCTGTACAAAAAGGCTCCCTTTATGATCGCAGATGACGTTGCCGCTGTCCTCAAAACAGAGGATATTTTCGCAAAGGTTGACGTTGTAAAGCCCGGTTTTCTGAACCTTACTCTCAGCGATGACTATATGCTGAAAATCGTCAAGGAGATAGAAGCGGACAAATTCTGCGGAATCCCACAGGCGGAAACTCCGCAGAAGATAGTTATCGACTACGGCGGACCAAACGTTGCAAAGCCCCTGCATATCGGACATCTGCGCTCTGCCATTATCGGTGAGGCTCTGAAACGTCTTGCCCGTGTCTGCGGAAATACGGTTTACGGAGATGTTCATCTTGGCGACTGGGGCTTGCAGATAGGTCTTGTTATCGCCGAACTAAACGAGCGTTACCCCGACTGGAAATGCTTCTCCGAGGATTTCGACGCATCGGCAGATACCGTTCCCGAGCTGAACCCCGACCTGCTCTGCGAGGTTTACCCCTTCGCAAGCAAAAAGAGTAAAACCGACGAGGATTTCAAGGCAAAGGCGCACACTGCGACCTTTGAGCTGCAAAACGGACGTGCGGGATATATTGCCCTCTGGAAGGAAATTCTGCGTGTTTCCATTGCCGACTTAAAGGGCAACTATGAAAAGCTTGGCGTTGATTTCGATTATTGGTACGGCGAAAGCGATGCGGACAAGTATATCCCCGAGCTGATGAAAATTCTCGAGGACAAAAAGCTTTCCTACGAGAGCGACGGTGCGCTTGTTGTCGATGTTGAGCTGGAAAGCGACAAGGCTCCCATGCCCCCCGTTATAGTAAGAAAATCCGATAATTCAAGCATTTACGCAACTACCGACCTTGCGACCATCATTCAGAGAAACAAGGATTTCTCCCCCGACAAGATATGGTATGTGGTGGATAAGCGTCAGGAGCTGCATTTCACACAGGTTTTCCGCTGCGCAAGACGTGCAGAGCTTGTCCCCGAAAGCACCGAACTGGAATTTCTCGGCTTCGGAACAATGAACGGCGCCGACGGCAAGCCCTACAAGACCCGTGACGGCGGAGTTATGCGCCTTTCCGACCTTATCGAAACGGTGACAAATGCTTCTCTTGAACGCCTTACCAATTCCACCTTTGTTTCCGAGGACGACCGTGAGGACTATGCAAGAAAGCTGGGAATGGCAGCTATTAAGTTCGGTGACCTCATAAATCACCGTTCAAAGGACTATATCTTCGACCTTGACAAGTTTATGTCCGCTGAGGGAAAAACGGGAATTTACCTGCTCTACACCGTTTCCCGTATAAATTCCATTATGAAAAAGGCGGGAGATTTCAAGGCTGAGCTGAACGGCATTTACACCGAATCCGAACGTGAGCTTATGTTAAAGCTGATAATGTCGGGCGACGTTTGGGACAGTGCAATGTCCGAAAAAGCACCCAACTATATCTGCGAAAACGCCTATCAGCTGGCGGTTTCCTTCTCTCATTTCTATCACGAAAACCACATTATGGACGAACCCGACCAAAAGAAAAAGGCAAGCTGGCTGGCTCTTGCAAAGCTTACAAGAACTATGATTGTCAAGCACCTTGACGTGCTGGGTATCGAAACGGTTGAAAATATGTAAAAACAGGCTTCCAACGGGCGTTTTAACTCGTTGGAAGCCTTGATTATTTTTGGATTTTCCGTTCCTCGTCAAGCATATGTTCAAGCAGCTCGGCAACGGTGAATTTCACGTTATACTGCGTAACTACCGCCTTAAAACGAACGGACAGCCCATTCTCCCTAAGTGCCGCAAGTGCCGTATCAAGACGCTTTGAGGACAGTCCCGAAAATATTATCAGCTCGCCGCTTTCGGGAAATTCGGTGCCGCCCTTCCCCGCCGCATCGGGTGACAGCTTTGCCAGACAGCCCACAGTTTTCCCGTACTCCGAACGCTCGGGGACAAGCACTCTCAGACCTGCATTTTCAAGTGTTTTCGTTACTGCGACGGCTCTCTCATTTTCAAAAAACAGCAGCACTGCCGTTTCGGGATATACGTTTCTTATTCTTGATTTCATTAAATTCCCTCCGTTTTGGGTTTTACAAATCAATTATATCACATATTTTACGGCAAATCAACCAAAATCCCGTAAAAGCCTTGATTTATACCGAAAAATATGATATAATCAAAAATATTAAAGGGGTGTTTATTTATGTCTATCAGCAAAACCGCCGCAGTTATCAAAAAAATAACTGCCGTTTTCCTCGCAGCAATTATCTGCATTTTCCTTATGCCCACCGCCGAAGCAGCAGGCACAACGCTGACCTGCAGCGCATATAATGCGACCATTGACGTTGGCAAATCGGGGGCGCTGCTTATTACCGCAACAGGCGACAGAAGCCTTAGTGCAGCTGTCAGCGACGCCAATGTACTGTCCTATAAATGGGACACAAAGTGGTCCTCCGACACTACCATAAAGCTTTTTATCACGGGCAAAAAGGCAGGTTCATCAAAGGTCTATATCAAAAACGGCAAATCGGAAACCATCACCGTAAATGTTACCGTAAAGTCAAATACCGCACCTAAAAGCTACGGCTCCACATCAAAGCTTATCAAGTCGGACAAATACAGCGTTTCCGTTAAAAAGGGCGGTCAGTCGTCTGTAAAGATAACATCAAGCAATCACAGCCTTGCTTACAAGGTAGGCGACAGCTCCATTGCCTCCGCAGCTCCCGGAAAATGGAGCGGCAACAATATAAAGTTCACCATAAAGGGCAAGAAAGCGGGAACCACCTATCTTACCGTTTACCGCAAAAACGACAAGAGCGTCGCCGCAAATATCAAGATAACCGTCGGCGGACAGAACACAGCGCAGACTTCAACCGTTTCCAAGCCGTCAACGCAGCAGTCCTCACAAGATGTCCCCGTCAATGGCAATGAAATGACCGTTTTCTGGGATCCCACTACCAATACCATGTATATCGTTACCGGAGGAACATACGGCGACGAAACAGATACAGACGGCAATTCGGGAAACAACACCACCACCGCAAAGCCCGAAACCTCTGCGGGAAATTACGCCGAGGAGATGCTTGCTCTCGTTAATCAGGCAAGGTCGGAACACGGCGCATCTGCCCTGTCACTTGACAGCAAGCTTTGCGACGCCGCCAACAAGCGTGCACAGGAGATAGCCACAAAATTCTCCCACACCCGTCCCGACGGAAGAGATTGCTTCACCGTTCTCGACGAATTCGGCGTAAGCTGTTACGGCTGCGGAGAAAATATCGCCATGGGCAGCAGCTCAGCAAGCTCCATTTTCAATATGTGGATGAATTCTTCGGGACACCGTGCAAATATCCTTAACAGCAGCTTCCGTTACATAGGCATTGGTAAATACGGTAACTATTGGGTGCAGCTGTTTATTATGTAACTTTTCAGAATGACCTTAACATATCGCTCTGCCGTCAGAAAACACGGCGGAGCGATTTATTTTTGGAAAATGGCAGGAATTCACACAAACGCACTTGAAATACTCCGCAAAATGTTGTATAATAAAAGTGTATTGTATTTTTGAATTGCAATGCAGATTGGAATGATTCATCTATGATAACAAAAACTGCCAAGGTTGCGGCAATACATGACCTGTCGGGCGTCGGAAGATGCTCTTTGGGAGTTATCCTGCCCACAATGTCGGTAATGGGAATACAGGTCTGCCCCGTGCCGACTGCCGTGCTGTCCACCCATACAGGCGGCTTCGGTGATATGGCTCTGCGTGACCTGTCCGACTATATTATCCCCGCACTTGAGCATTACAAGCGTCTGAATTACAGCTTTGACTGCATTTACAGCGGATTTCTTGCATCTAAGGAGCAGATAGACCACTGCCTTGAATTTCTGTCAAGCTACCCCAATGCGCTAAAGGTCGTTGACCCCGTAATGGGCGACTGCGGAAAGCCTTACAGGACATACACACCCGAAATGTGCAGCAGAATGTCCGAGCTGGTTGCCGCTGCGGATATAATCACGCCGAACCCCACGGAAGCGTCCATGCTTCTGGGGGAGCCTATGAGCTTCTGTTCCGCCGACCTGTCCGCACAGACAGCAAAAAGCATTCTGGCAAGGCTTGCGGAGCTGGGTCCCGAAATAGTTGTGGTAACAAGTGCCACCGTCGGCGGGAAATGCTGCAATATCGGCTTTGAAAAGAAAACAAGCAGCTTCTGGAGGGTGCCCTTTGCACACGTCCCCGCACAGTATTCGGGAACGGGTGACATTTTCGCCGCCGTGCTGACAGGCTCCGTACTTAAAGGGGACAGTCTGCCTATCGCCATGAACAGGGCAACGGCGTTCCTTGAACTGCTTATCAAGACCACATACAGCTACGGTACCGATCAGCGTGAGGGCGTTATGCTGGAGCAGTGTCTTGGTTTCCTGTCCTCCTATCAGACGCTCTGCGCATACGAAAAGCTGTGAGGTATGGTCATGAGCAATTTGAACATAGTTTTAGTAGAACCGCAGATACCGCAGAATACGGGAAATATCTCCCGAACCTGCGCTGTTACGGGAGCAAGGCTGCATCTTGTAAAGCCTATGGGCTTTGAAGTCACCGACAAGCATCTGAAACGTGCGGGGCTTGATTACTGGAACAAGCTGGACATCACCTATTACGAGAATTTATCAGATTTTTTTGATAAGAACAAGGACGGGGAATTCTTCTATTTCACCACAAAGGGGCTGAACGTTCACTCGGACGTTCACTATCCCGACAACGCCTATCTGGTTTTCGGGCGTGAGGACAAAGGTCTGCCCGAACAGCTTCTCTACCGCAATAAGGAACGCTGTCTGCGTATCCCCATGCGTCCCGAGCTGAGAAGCCTTAACCTGTCAAACTCGGTAGCAATAGCCGTTTATGAGGTGCTTCGTCAGTGGGACTATCCCGACCTGGCTTCGGAAGGAAAGCTAACACAATACGTTTGGTAAAGAAAGGATCTTAACAATGGAAAAGATAAAAATTATGACCGACTCCGCCTGCGACATTTCCCCCGAGCAGGAAAAGGAGCATGACATCAAAATAATGTGCTTCCCTATCACCCTCGGCGACAAGGGCTTTATGGAGCGTATCGACCTGACAAACGAGCAATTTTACGAGATGATAGAAGCCTCCGAGGAGCTGCCGAAAACCGCACAGGTTACCGTCCCCCGTTTTGAGGAGGCATACAAGGAGGTCATGGACGAGGGCTACACCGACCTTATCTACGTTTCCATCGCATCGAAGGGTTCCAACACCAATGCGTCCGCACATATGGCCAGGGACAATTTCTACGAGGAATATCCCGAAGCAAAGGACAAGTTCCGCATTCACATCGTTGACTCAAAGAATTATACGGGCGTTTACGGCTATCCCGTAATTCAGGCGGCTATAAAGGTCGCAAAGGGTGCGTCCGTTGCGGATATTTTGGCTTATTATGAGGACTGGTTTTCCTGCGCAGAGGTGCATTTCGGCTGCTATACGCTGAAATATGTAAAGCGTTCGGGACGTGTAAGCTGCGCCGCCGCATTTGTGGGAGAGCTCATGGGTCTTCGTCCCGTTATCAGAATTGCAGATGCCGTTTCCGTGACCGAAGCAAAGGTCAGGGGCGACAAGGCTGTTATCCCCAAGCTTGCCGAGATCGCCGCAGACCGCATTATCCCCCAGACACCCTACGTTATAATTCAGGGCGGCAGCAAGGAACGTGCCGACGAAATGGCAGCTGTTCTCACCAAGCAGTTTGGCTATCCTCCCGAGATGTACATACAGATAGGTGCTGCGGTGGCTTCAAATGTCGGTCCCAATATTGTGGGATATGTTATCAAGGCGCATAAATAATCGTAATTTGTAAATGAACAAGGCACAGCTCTCCCCCGAGAAAGCTGTGCCTTTATTTTTATACTAATCTCCAATGAAGGTGTAGACAAAAAATCTGCACAAAACTTATAAACACTAACTTTTTCACAGATTTTTTGTACACTTTCTAATCAGAGATTAGTATTACGCAGCCTAGCAGATCTCTATCTTTGATAAATACTGCCTGCTGTCCAGAAACTGCTCGTATTTTTTCGGCGTTATGCCCGCAAACTGCTTGAATTCCTTTACAAAATGTGGCTGGTCGAAATAGCCCAGAGCGGACGCAATTTCCGAAAGTGACTTTCTTTCCTCCGCATGGAGCATATCCAGCGCCGACTGAAATCTGATTATCTTTATGAAATTTTTGGGACTCATGGCTATTTCCCGCCGAAAGCACTGATTTATGTACCGAGAAGTGTAGCCCGTTTCCTCGGCAAGCTGTTCGACGGTGATATTTCCCGTTCGGCTGAAAATCATATTGATGGAGTGACGGACGATAAGATTGCTTTTGTCCATGGGGCGGATCCGCTCAAAAATGCTCATATATGACCTTGTAAATGCCTTTATCTGCTTATCAAAGCTGTCGGCAGAAAAGATATTTTTAAGCATTTTTTCATCGGAAATAAGCTCACGAAAATCAATGCGGTTATTGATAAGCCTGCCCATTGCATTTTCACCGAGAATGGGGTTATATCCGGGAATAAACCGAACACCGAAGTAAAGTCTGTCAGGCAGAAAGGGCACCTCCTCCGCCTTCAGGACGGTGCCCTGTACAAAGGCAAATGGCTCGTCCCCGCAGCAGAACACCATATCAACGCTGCCGTCGGGAACGGCGGTCATTTTTTCGGCTGATGTGGTAAACTGAAAAAAGTGGACTATGCCATATTTATTTACGGTAGATTTCTTGTAACTGTCGGACAGCGCCGCAAAAAACGGCTGCCTTACGGGAATATATTTTAGCTCTTCCATTCTGTTCTCCCTCAAAATCTTCATTTCCTTTATTATACCATTCACCCGAAAATATTTCTACATATAAAAATGAACTCTGTCAAAATGGGTCACACCTCGACAGAGTTCATATATTTGGGAGAGAAATATGCAAATTATTCGACGGCAACAGCATCTTCGACAGCTGCTTCTGCTGCCCTCTTATGAGCCTCCAGATAAAGGTCATTTTCCATTGCCATAACCTCTTTTACGGGATAGGGCTTGAAGAGAGGACGCTTGATTTTCAGCTTTGTCCAGATAACGGCGTAAACCGAAAGGATAGCAAATACAATAACGAAGATAGTGTATATCTTTATCTTGACCTCCATAGTCGGGTCAATGTTCCATATCATAAATGCGTTTCCGATAACACCGATTATGGGGATAACGGGTCCCAGGGGCAGCTTGAAGGTTCTGGGTGCCTTGGGCATTCTCTTTCTCATTACCATTACATCAAGATGAAGGACGATATAAGAGAATATCCAGAAGGTACAGCCCGTCAGAATAAGGAAGGTCAGCTGGTCGCTGGTGGAAAGTCCCGTTGCGTTTATGATTATCATTGCAGCGGATACAAGGACAAGTCCCACATAGGGCGTACCTCTCTTGTTCTTCTTTAAGAAAACGGCGGGCAGGAGATTTATCTTTGCCATACCGCAGCAAATTTGAGAAATGGAGAACATCGCCGTGTTTACCGTAGAAATTACCGCCAGCAGAGAAACGATAGTCATCCAGACCGTGCCGACCTTTCCGCAAAGCATTGTGCCGTACAGGATATGGGGAACGGTGCTGCTGCCAAGCTCCTCCCAAGGGGTATAATGTGAGAAACCGATGGTCACGAATATCTGCATCACAAGAATTGCAAGCAGACTGATGACCATTCCGAGGGGAACATTTCTCCGTGCATTTCTGACCTGCGGCGAAATGGGAACAACAAATTCCGCACCGATAAACAGGAAAAACGCAAGACCCAGAAGAGAGAACATATCTGCGGGATTGCTTGACAGAACAGCGGGCTGCTCAACTATCTCACCCGTGCCGATTTTCAGCGTTCCCATAATGCCCATTATGGTAAGAGAGCCGATAAGCCCGTAAGCAACGATATTCTGTATCTTTGCAAACATATCGACGCCGAAAAGGTTAAGAACCATCAGAATTACAATCAGCAGTATCGAATAAACCGTTCCCGAAATGGGGACATCTTCAAAAACGCTGCTCATAGTGTTTCCGAACATGGCGACCTCGGAGCTGCCCATAATGGTCTGACAGGTCAGATAACCGCCCACATTTACAACGATAGATACGAAAGGTCCGAAGCTTGCAAGAGTATACTGCGCCATACCGCCCGAAAGGTTCGGCATCAACGCATTCAGTTCGCAGATGGAAAGTGCCGTCAGAATGTTGAACAGACAGGCAACGATCATCGTGATTATAAAGGTGTTTCCAAGTGCAGCCGCGCCCTGTCCGATAGACAGAAGGCAGCTGGTGGCGATTATCAGCCCGACACCCGTGGCAACGGCACTTGCAAGTCCTAATTTTTTATCCATATATATCCCGCCTTTTCAGGAAATTACAATTCACCTTCTACTACGGCTTCAACGCCCTCCTCGCCCGTGCGGACACGGACAGCGTTTACAATCTCGGAAACGAAGATCTTTCCGTCACCGATATGTCCCGTGTAAAGCTCCTTCTTTACGAATTCAAGGAGTCCGTCAAGCTCATTTTCGGGAACGACCATCATAACAAGCTCCTTTGGAAGAAGGCTTATTTCACGCTTTTTGCTCTCCGCTTCATACTCGGGGGTGCCGTACTGAACGCCGCAGCCAAGCACCTGACTGACTGTCATTCCGCTGATGTGGAATTTTCCGAGAGCCTCCTTTAGCGGCTCAATTTTGGACATACTTGTGATAATTTCAACTCTTAATAATTTCATATGGATAACTCCTTTCTTATTTTGCGGAAAATCTGTCGTATCTCAGTGCGGACAGATCGACTGCCGTTTCCTCGTCACAGGCAAGCTGCGAAAGCACAAGACCCACTGCGGGAGAAATTCCGAAGCCGTGTCCCGAAAAACCGCAGGCAAGGATAAGCCCCGGGCACTCGTCAACCTTGCTTATTACGGGAACGTGGTCTGCACAGGAATCCATCCAGCCCGCCCACGTTCTTACCACCTTAATGCCCTCAAGGGACGGGAAATAGTGCATGATACCTCTGCAAGCCGCCGAAGCCGCAATGCTTGACGAAACGGGTTTACCCGGCTTTGCGTAGGGTTCAAGACCCGAGTTCAGTCCGAAAACGAAGGAACCGTGGTCTGTCTGATGACCGTAGAAATCAGCGTCCGCAGTACCCAGCATCTGCCAGAACATGGGTGAAACAGCTTCTGTTACCAGAGTTTCCAGAAGAACGGGCTGCATGGGAACGTCAACACCAACGGTATTTGCAATAACTCTGCTTTCAAAGCCTGCCGCAAGAATTATCCTGTCCGCTTCGTAAACATTTCCCGAAGCCGCAACTGCCTGTCTGACTGCGCCCTTGTGCTTTCTCAGCTCAACTATCTTTTCATCTGAGATGAAATGCGCACCAAGGCGGCGAGCCATTTTGTAATATCCCATAGTTGCGGTAAGAGGATTTGCGTGACCGTCCGTGGGACACCAGCTTGCGCAGGTAACGGCTTCGGACAGATAGGGGTTTATCTCCCTTGCTTCTTTTCCGTCGATCATTCGCACATCAAGACCGCATTTAACGGCACGTTCGGTCAGACCGTCAAGTATCTGCTTATGCCTTTCGCTGCTGCCAAGACGGAGATTTCCCTGCTGATGATATTCCACATTTGTATCCAGCATTTCCGAAAGATTTGGCCAGATATTTTTGATAGCATACATTACAAGAGGCAGCTCTCTGGGGTCACGTCCCGACTGACGGACACCGCCGCCGTTTCGCACAGAACCGCCGTTTCCGATGTTTGAGCTTGCTTCGATAACTGTTACCTTAACGCCCTTTTTTGCCAGATTGTAAGCGGCTGCGCAGCCTATGATGCCGCTTCCTATAATAAGTACATCAGAGTTCATTACGCATCCTCCTTATCCTTCGCAAGAATTTTCATCTCAATGGGACGCATGGGCGCACGTCCCGTTGCAGGCTCCAGCTCGTTGGGTCTGACGCCAAGCTCTCTGGAAACGATAGCCTTTACAAGCTTTGTGCAGGTCTGTCCCTGACAAAGTCCCATACCCGTTCTCAGATATCTTCTTATTTCCGTAAGGGTGAACATTCCGTCATGAACGGCACGTCTTATTTCGCCCTTTGTAATTTCTTCGCAGCGGCACACGATCATATCATCATCGGGCTGCGGAACAAATTCGCCTATATCTCTGCTTCTGTCGTTCATGACTTAGCTGCCTCCTTAAAAAATCTTGCCTTCATTGCATATTCCTTAGGCACCTTCATTGTGAGCAGATGAGTGTGGTCAAACGCCTTTGCGCTTCTCACATTTACAACCTCCGCATCGCAGACAGCCTCGCC
>JAEDOB010000051.1 GCA_016302225.1 Oscillospiraceae bacterium
ACAGCTTCTGCATATTCGACAGCGAATAGCAGCAGACCTGCGCACATTCCTCGGGAGTAACGCCGTTTCCGATATTTTCCTCAATATAGTCCAGAGCCTTGGACAGGATTTCAAATTTTTCCATATTATCACCGATGATGTATATTTGAGGTTCCTCTGTAATTATAATACCATATGCAAAAGAGAATTTCTTGATGTTTTGAGCAAAAACGCCTCTTTCCGTATTCGGGAAAAAGGCGTTTCATTTTAATTATCCGAACTCTGTCCCCCAGAAATTATCCAGCAGACTGTCGGGGTCAAAGGTGGTTTCGTCGAATGGAGATGTAGTTTCCTCGGAAATCGTCGTTTCCTCACCCGTATCGTCCTCGGGAGGTACTTCTGTTTCTGACGGTTCCTCGGACGCTTCGGTAGACTCCGCTTCTGTCTGCTCCTCCTCGGGCTTGGTAGGCTCGGTGGTCACCATATCATCGGAAGATACACCGCTGTCGGGCAGATCGGCACCGTCTGCCGAACCTGTTCCCGAACCGTAGGGATTGTAGCCGTTACGTGCGAAATAGTTCTTGATGCCCGTAACTATGGCATTTGCAAGACCGTCCTGATGTGTGGCGTTTGCCATAGCCATTGCTTCGGTGTAGTTGGAAACAAATGCCGTTTCGATAAGTATGGACGGGAACTCCTGCTGCAAGGTCACCCAGAAAACATTATACTTGGCTCCTCGGTTGGAATCCTTTCCGTTTACCTTATTAGTGAGATAGCTGCCCAGCGACTTGGAAACGCAGTCTGCCAGCGGCTGACTGAAGGGCGTGAAATAGTAAGCCTCAGTACCGAACGCCGTTTCGCCCGCCTTGTTGCAGTGTATGGAAATAAACAGGTCGGGCTTATACTGCCTTGCTGTGGCGGAACGTTCCTCCGTTGGGTAGGTGTCCGTTTCGGTGTGGTATCTGATAACATTCGCACCCTCTGCGGAAAGCTTCTTCTCAACCAGCTTTGCAAGGGCAAGATTTATCTCCTGCTCCACAACGTGACCTACCGCACCCGGGTCGAATGCGTCCCGTCCCGTATTTCCGTGACCGGGGTCAATAACGATAGTCGCACCCTTTACGCCTGTTTCATAGCCGTTGAAACGGAACACAAGCTGTCCCGCATCGTTATAGCTTGCCTTCATTCCCGCATAAATGCCCTTCTGACGCAGCTGCAGCGTAAGGCGGTATTTAGTCATATTTCCCGATTCAAAGCTGTCCCATATGCCCTTGGTGAACATCGAAGTTTCGGGGAAGGTAATATCTCCCGTACCGAGAGAGGTTATGTAGTCAAAGGTAATGGAGATGGACGGCACATCAAAGGAATTTACGTAGAAATCCCCGTTTCCGCCCGATGTATAGGCAATGTTCGTGTAGCTGACATTGAAGGGTATCTTCCTTGCCAGGTCAAACTTGATAACAGTGTCGGTACCGTCCTTGGCAATTGAGGAAACGGTCAGCCTGTTGGAACCCAGCGGTTCATTTGCCAGAACATATACGTCCGATTTTTTCAGACGCTTGCCCGAATTGGTCAGATAATACTCCGTACCGCCGTATGTAACGGACTTCACCAGATAGTCAAGCGTACCCGCAGGCAGCCTTGACATACTGGGCGCAGCCTCGCTGTTAGTGGTCTTGTAGGGGTAAACCATGGTGTTGTTGTTCTTCACCTGCAAAAGGCTGCCCTCGTAATCATTCTGTATTTCGGGGAGGGCGTTTACAATAATGTGACTTCCCGTCCTTGACTCGGTAAAGGTCTGAGTTTTCGTAGGATAGGACGCATATATCTTCACATTTCCCAGGTCAATGTCCTTGCCTACCTGACCCTTTGGAGCGGTGTATGTTCCCACATATTTAACATAGTTGGAGTTAGGGTCAATGTCGCCCGAAGCGTCCTGCGGTTTAAGGGTGATACTCTTTCCGTTTACAGACGCAGTGACCGTCGAACCCTTGTAAGCGACCGCACTGAGATTTACCGTTGACTGCTCCTCAATGTACATGGTAGCATCTGCAGGCTCAATGTCCTTTAAAACCTGAACGGTTCGAGTTATCTTATAGGTAATGACCTTTGCCTTGCTCTGCCATTTAAAGGTATTCACGCCCACATCAAGGTCGAGAACATAGTAGAAACGTCCCGCCTCATTCAGCACAACAGGGCAGTCCTGGAAGAAAATGGGGAAATTCGGGTCAAAGGAGCCTGCGAATGTGACCGTCGGTTCCTCCGTGGTAAATGTGGTGGAAGTGGGGAGCGTCATTTCCAGCTCGGAATTCAGTCCCTCAACATCTATCTGGTCGTTGAAATGCTTAACAAGTACGGTAGTGGACGAACCGAGATTTGCCTCCAGCGAAGGCAGTGAGTTGAACACATTTCCCTTGCAAACGGGGTAATCGTCCGTCTTAATGACCTGCTTTACCAGCTCATCGGGAGATGCCCAGCCCTCATAATCGGTGCATATCTTTTCATTGATATGGTTGACGTAGATGGGAATTCCCGCCTCCTCGGCAGGCTCCGACCACCATCTCAGAATTTCCTCAAATGGCACGGAGGAGTCGGACAGTGAACCCTTTTGACGCAGGAAAATGAAGTCCGCACAGCCGTTTTTGATGTAGCCCAAGGTATCCGCATAGCCGTCGGTCAGTGCCTGAAAGCCTTCTGCGGTAAGGGAGCCGTTTTCCTCGGTGGTGTAATTTGCCCAGACATCTCTTATGGAAATTCCCACGGGAACACGGTTATTTGTCTTTCTCATAGCGTCGGAAACAAGGCTGAAAACGTAAGCGCCGTTGTCCAGCAGCCAGTTGTCAAAGCCGATAGACGAACCGTTTTTCATATAATCGCCGTAGCTTGTTCCCGATTTTGATGAATAATATCCGTCCAGAATAATGCCGTCAACGGGATATTTAACGGTAAATGTGTGTGCGCTGATAGCCAATGAATCTATCCTGTCCTGCAGCTCCATATCGGAAAGTCTGCCCAGAGCAAAATTGATGTCATAGAACAGGAAAACGTAAAATCCCCTGTCCTTTGCGGCTTCTATGGCATACTCGATAATGGGAGTTTCCACGGTCTGATTGATGTCAGAGCTGTAAAAGGCATTTTCCCCGTCGTCGGTCCTGATAATGACGGTGTTCAGCTGATTTGCGGACACTCTGTCCATGAGCGACTCGGCTTCTGCGGACAATTCCTCAGACGTTTTCTCCGAACCGTCCTCATTGGGTACGCCGTAATCAACTCCGGGAGTAACGCAGACGCCTCTCATATTGTCGGGCAGAGAAAATGCGGGAGCATACTCGGGCTCAACGAATTCCTCTAAGTCCTCGTCACGGTTTTCCTCGGGCAAGGGCACTTCTTCATAGTTTGCCGCCTGTTCAGCCCTAGCAGTAATAACAGCTGCGGAGGTTTCCCCAAAAATCGGCACAAAAAGCCCCGCACACAGAAAAACCGACAAAATTTTCGCAAAAAAAGCCGATATTTTTCTCTTTGTTCTCAATTTGCTCAGTCCTTTCTTAAATTTGTTCTACACTTATTCGGATTTCCCTTGTTTATTTATGTCGGGAAATACCATTATACTGAGGGGGGAATCGTCCCCCCCGATGTTATCTCGGAATATTGGCAAGCTCCGCATTTACCGCCTTTGCAACATCATTTGACGGCGCAAACAGCGAATCATAGCGGTACATGGCAACGCCGCCGTAGTTTGAAAGCGTTTGTGCATAGCTCATCTGACGGGCAAGGGTGTCGGTGGAATTCGCCCATTCATATTTGCCGTCACCTGCCCAATTGTCCGCAATACCTATTTTATAAGGTGCCAGACCAATGACCAGCTTGACGGAAGGGCTTGTGACCATTTTGCTCCATGTAAGGCAGGTGTCCTTGTAGGGCAGAGTGGAATTATTGAAGCCATAGTATATCTGCGGCAGAATGTAGTCAACATATCCGCTTGAGGAGCACCATGTCTTAACGTCTGCATACAGGTCGTTGTAATTATTTTCGATGCTCCCCTGAGGTGAAATACCGAAAACCGCCGTAGGATTCGAGGATTTCACAGCCGAATAAAGCTGCCTTACCATATTGTTGATAATGCCCGTTCTCCATTCGGACAGGCTTTTGCCCGTACCCGAAGCGGCATATGCTGCGCTGTCGAAATACGCCTCGGTGGTGGGATAAAAATAGTCATCTATCTGCACGCCGTCAACATTGTAGTTTGAAACTATCTCGGAAACGCCGTCCGCTATGAGCTGAACGGTCGCCTTATATCCGGGATTTAGGTACCATGTTCCGTTGACCTTGACTATATACTGCCCCCGAAGGGTATCGGACGCATACCACTCGCCTATCTTATATTTCTCGGAAATGCCGCCAATATCGCCTTCTGCCATAAGCCGCATGGGATTTATCCAGGCATGAATGGACAGCCCCCTGTCATGAGCAGCCTGAACCATTATCTTCAGCGGGTCAAAGCCGCCCGACACGCCGTAGGTGCCGTTAAAACGGTTGGTCGCAGGGAAAAGCGAGGAATCATAATAAGCATCTCCGAACGCCCTGACATGGGTATAAACCGTGTTAAAGCCCAATGCCTTCACATTGTCAAAGCAGCGTCCTATCTCGGCGGTAAATTCCTCTTTTGACTTATTTTTCAGCATATGGTCGAATTCCAGATAGCTTATCCAGAACCCCTTCTGCTCGGCAAAATTCAATGCGTTATATCTGTTCGCCTGAA
Source organism: Oscillospiraceae bacterium (assembly GCA_016302225.1). Taxonomy (GTDB): domain Bacteria; phylum Bacillota; class Clostridia; order Oscillospirales; family Ruminococcaceae; genus UMGS1889. The sequence goes on from JAEDOB010000051.1 coordinate 4,739, forward strand.
AATATGTTGGCACCTCCGCAGCCGCCATGGACTCCGTCTGCACGGTGGTTTCCTGCACAGTGACGGTCGTTTCGGAAGTCGTAATTATCTCCGTTTCGGTGGTTGTCTGTTCGGTGGTGGTTGTGGTTGTGATTTCTTCTGCGGTGGTCTGCTCCGAAGCTGTCGTTTGTTCTGTGGTGGTCTGTACTGTGGTGGTCTGTTCTGCGGTCGTTTCGGCGGTGGCTGAGGTTTCCTCGTCAGTCGTCTGTTCGGAAACAGTAGTGGATTGCTCCGTTGTTTCCTCCGAAAATTCCTCCGTTGTTTCTTCCGAGGAGATTTCCGTCGTTTCTTCGGTCAAAGTCGTTGTCGTACCCTCAGATAAAACCGTAACCTCGGAAACGGACTCACTTGTCACAAGCTCGGAGGCAGTAGCGGCAGTTACCGCCTCACCCGACTGACTGTCAATATCCTTACAGCCGCACAGCAAACAAAGAGCCGCCGAAAAAGCCGCTCCGCAGGCAAAAAATCTTCTGCTGTTTCGTGAAATACCGAATATATCCTTCATCTGATACCGCCCGAAATACCATAAAATTTCTCTACACTTATTATATAACATTTTGCTTTTCAAGTCAATGGAAATTCCGCAGATTTTTTGAACTTTTCACGGACAATTTTTACCAATTGCCGCACAAAATCGTCACACTTCGACTGTAACGGCAAATTCCACAAGGCAAAGTTGTAAAATTTATGTGAAATGACGAAATTGAAACAAATGTTATAAAAATGTTTGAATTTTATATTTTTTATGGTATAATGAAAATAAGAAATTGTTGTTTAGCCGATTTCCATCATATGGAAATAAATATAAATTCTGATTTTTCCGGGAGGAAAGCATTAATGATAAACCGTTTCAAGGAATTCCTGAATACAAGCTTTGTGCGCAGGATAGTTTTCAAATTTGTCCTGATATACATAGTCCTGCTGGCTTGCTTTGGGCTTATTACCTATATGCTGACAAGAATGTACATAATTTCCGATACGGAGAAAAATCTGAGAAGCACCAGCGGCTCGGTTTCCGCCGCCGTGGACGAATATATGACCTCAAAGGTATCTCCCCTGAGAATGCTCGCCTCCAACAGGTCTGTGCAGGAATATCTTATGGAGGATAAGGAAAGTGCTGAAAGACCTCTCGATAAAGCCAACGTGGTCTATGCGCTCCTTGACAGTGTAAACGAATACGACGGGGATATTAAGGGTGCATGGATAGTCAGCGACAAGGGCGGAAATATGCTCGGCAGCAGCGGCATTTATATGACTGCAGACGAATTCGGACATACAGGAAGAAATTGGTACACCCCTCTTATCTCCAATCAGTCCGATTCCTACTATTGGTTTTCCAACGATTCCCAGGGAATAATCGCCACGGAGGCGGTCGTTACCATTGTCCGCACAGTTACGGCAAACAGGAATATTATCGGATATGCAGGCATTGAGATAGACAGCACGGCGCTGTTTGACAATCTGGACGCATATTCGGCAATAAACGGCAGCTATCCCATGCTTATCTCCTCAAACAACAGCATTATCTATGCCCCGTCAAGCGCCGAATTCAATAGACTTTTCGGCATCAACACCCCCGAGGTCACATCGGTCATTTCCAGAGCATCTGTTTCATCGGGTTCCGAACCGCTGACTATCGGAAATGTCACCCACTACGTAAACTTTGACCGAAGCAGCGTTACCGGCTGGAACACAGTCATTCTCTTTGACGGAAATGTTATGAACGGAAATATGACCAGATTGTTTATGCAGGAGATAGCTATCCTCACCTGCCTGCTCATCATAATGTTTATCGGCACGGCAAATATAATCAAATACGAATCCAAGCCTATCGGCGAAATTACCACAGGTCTTAACGTTATCAAGAGCGGCACATATTCCGCAAGAATAAAGTCTGCGTCCAAAAACGAGCTGGGAATTATCGGTTCGGGCATTGACGACCTTGCCGAGCAGCTTCATACCAAAACAGGACTTATCGACAAATACTCCAACCTTGACCAGCTAACAGGGCTTATCAACCGCCAGAAATTCTTTGAGATAGTTGCGGACAGCATTGTCACCTGTTCGGAGGAAAAGAGCAGATTTGCCATTCTTTTCCTTGATATTGACAATTTTAAATGGATAAACGACACTCTCGGTCACAGCTACGGCGATCAGGTGCTCATAACCTTTGCGGAAAGGCTGTCCCTTTCTCTCAGTGAGGGAACGAAAACCGCACGTTTCAGCGGCGACGAGTTCGTTGTCCTGCTGAAAATAGGCGAAAATAATGACTGCATCACCGAAGCCGTTTCCAAGCTGAAGGCACAGTTTGACAACCCTATCAGCGTACTGGGCGACCCTATTTACATCAAGTATTCCATCGGTATCTCTGTATTCCCCGAGGACGATGTTACGGCGGATATGCTTATCCGTGACGCAGATATTGCCGTTCAGAAGGCAAAGGAACGGGGCAAGGGCAGAGTTGCATACTTTAACAACAAGCTCCACAAGAAGATAGTCAGCAAATCCGCCATTTCCCAGCAGCTCAACTCCGCTCTTGACAAGGGCGAGCTGTTCCTTAACTATCAGCCTATCATCTCCACGCAGACGGGCGATATTTACGGCTTTGAGGTGCTTATCAGGTGGAATTCCGAGGAGCTGGGCTTTGTCCCTCCCGATGAATTCATCAATATCGCAGAGGAAACGGGAGCCATTATCCCCATCGGCACATGGATATTTGAGTCCGCCTGCCGTTTCCAGAAAAAGCTCTACGACAAGTGCCACAAGGATCTGATGATCTCCATAAACGCATCACCCGTTCAGCTGAAAAAATCAAACTATCTCGAACACGTCAAGCGTGTACTTGAAATTACCAAAATAAATCCGAAGTTCATTCAGATAGAAATAACCGAAAGCACGCTGATAGACTTTACCAACAACAGCAGCGACATTTTCAATCAGATATGCGACCTGGGAATTTCCCTTGCTCTGGACGATTTCGGTACGGGCTATTCATCGCTGAATTACCTGAAAAACTTCCCCATCAAGTGCCTGAAGGTCGACAAATCCTTTGTTGACGAGATATACACCAACCGCAAGGACTATGCTATCACCGACTCCATTATCGACCTTGTTCACAATCTGAACATAAAGACCGTTGCGGAGGGCGTTGAAACGGTGGGACAGTTCAATGCTTTGAAGGATATGAAGTGCGACTACATTCAGGGATTCCTCATGTCAAAACCTCTCGACGAGGACAAAATGATAGACTTTGTCGAGAAATACGACGCCCTTCATAAGCCCGACGAGGAGCATATGGCGGAAAAGGAGCGTATTCTTGCCGTTGAACGTGAGGAAAAGAAACAGCAAGACGAGCAGAAAAAGGCAGAAGCAATTGCAGAAGCCGCCGTCACCCCCGATGAAGAATGAAAATTTCTCCCTGCCCATTGGTGGGGAGAAGTTTGTTTATAGGAGATTATTTATGAAAAAACGACTTGCCGCAATACTTACACTTTCCTTAATGCTGACCGCCTGCGGAGCTTCGGGAGATACCGCAGATACGACAGCTGCGACCGAATCGGTATCTTCCGAGGTCACATCTGCGGAAACCACAACAGCCGAAACGACCGCCGTAACTACAACACAACAGGAAACAACCGTATCTGAAACAGAAACCGAAACAATTACCGAACCTATCCTTCCGCAAAGCATTGACCTTTCGGAATATATTGACAGCTTTGACGAAGCAGAACCGCTTCAATATTCGGTTTACGATTCCCTGTACAGCTATGAATACGAAGTCCCGCAGTCTGCGGAAAAGGCTGCTCTGGACGCCGTTTTGTCCTCGGAATACGTAAGGATAGTTACCGAAGAAGCAAAGAAAATGTTTGATTACAAGGACGGTGTTTACAGCTATATCGCAGAAGAAGAAAGCTTCCTTACCGATACATACTTTGAATATCTGGGCGAAAATTATCAAATCGAGCCAAGGCTTGTTATGACCCGAAACGCCAAATTTGACGGAGAAAATACCGAGTATATTTTCATCTACGCCATTCCCCTGCACTACGATTTTCTGGAATGGAGCGGCACCACCGAGTTTTTTATCCCCGTCTATGTAAACTCAAACGGTGAAGCTTTCCTGCTTGAAGCAGCGGCACAGCAAACTCTTTATAAGCCCGACCTGCTTCGCTATTCCGACGGAGTTATCCACGCCGCATTTACAAGCGGTCACACAGCGGGAACATCATACTTTGTCATTTACAGCTTCAAGGACGGCAAGCCGAAGCTTGAAACCGAGGGCTGCGGACTGAGCTTCGAGCCCACCGGCGGGACTATGATTTTCAACGATCATTCGGGCTTTTTCGGACACGGCAATCTATTCTTCCGTGACGGAAAGCGGGACTGCTACTGCGGCATTTCGGGCGTCCCCGCTTCGGCCGAGCTTAAAAGGATACTTTTGGAGAACGGCTGTATATCCGATGAAAATGATGCTTGCGAGGTGTTCGGCGGCAAGTATATTTCATTTGATATGAGCAGCATAAAGGTCGAAAACGGCAGCATTACCGACAGCGAATACGGCAGCATCTACACCGACGAAGAATACTGCGATTATCGGTATTGGCTGAATATCGACCTGAATTCGGAAAAATAGTCAAATTATACAATATATGTCGGAAATATTATACCCTATTGCTATTGACTTTTACCCTTTAAACCGATTATAATTATACTTATAATGACATTTTTTTGCGAAAGGAGCATATCCCCAATATGCCGATTACAGAAATACTTGAAGAAAACTGCCGAAAATTCGGTAACGATATTGCTTTGGTGGAGGTAAACCCCGATATTCAGGAAAACCGCCGTGTTACCTGGAAGGAATACGAGCTTATCGAGCCTAACACCCTCAGCCACTACCGCCGTGAGATAACATGGAACGTGTTCAACGAAAAGGCTAACCGTTTCGCTAATCTGCTTCTCAGCCGAGGTGTGAAAAAGGGCGATAAGGTGGCTATCCTGCTGATGAACTGCCTTGAATGGCTGCCTATTTATTTCGGAATACTGAAAACGGGCGCACTGGCTGTCCCGCTGAATTTCCGCTATACCTCCGACGAAATAAAGTACTGCCTTGACCTTGCCGAGGCAGACGTTCTGGTGTTCGGTCCCGAATTTATCGGACGTGTGGAGGAAATTGCCGAGGACATCAGCAAGCACAGGCTGCTTTTCTATGTGGGCGGAAACTGCCCCACCTTTGCCGAGGATTACGACCGACTGACCGCAAACTGCGGGAGCACATCTCCCGACATTAAGCTTACCGACGACGATTACGCCGCCATCTACTTCTCTTCGGGAACAACAGGTTTCCCCAAAGCCATTTTACATAAGCATATGAGCCTGATGCACTCCGCTAAAGTTGAGCAGGCACATCACGGACAGACCAAGGACGATGTTTTCCTCTGCATACCGCCCCTTTACCATACGGGCGCAAAAATGCACTGGTTCGGTTCCTTCCTAGTAGGCGGAAAGACTGTACTTCTCCGAGGTGTCAAGCCTAAGACTATCCTTGAAGCGGTTTCTACGGAAAAATGCACAATTGTCTGGCTGCTTGTGCCATGGGCGCAGGATATTCTGGACGCTGTTGACAGGGGCGATATAAAGCTGGAGGATTATCAGCTTGACCAATGGAGATTGATGCACATCGGCGCACAGCCCGTTCCCCCGAGCCTTATTGCACGCTGGAAGAAGTATTTCCCCAACCATCAGTATGATACAAATTACGGTCTTAGCGAGTCCATCGGCCCCGGCTGCGTTCATCTGGGCGTGGAGAATATCCACAAGGTAGGTGCTATCGGCAAGGCTGGCTACGGCTGGGAAACCAAGATAGTTGACGAAAATGGAAACATCGTCAAGCGTGGCGAGGTGGGCGAGCTGGCTGTCAAAGGCCCCGGCGTTATGACCTGCTACTTTAACGATCCCAAGGCTACCGATGAGGTACTGAAAGACGGCTGGCTTTTCACGGGAGATATGGCGCAGGAGGACGAGGACGGCTTCATTTTCCTTGTTGACCGAAAGAAGGACGTTATCATATCCGGCGGTGAGAACCTATATCCCGTACAGATAGAGGACTTTCTCAGAGGTCACGACGCTATTAAGGACGTTGCAGTTATCGGTCTGCCGGACAAGCGTCTGGGAGAAATTGCCGCTGCTATCATCGAGCTGAAGCCCGACCACAGCTGCACCGAGGAGGAAATCAACACCTTCTGCAA
>JAEDOB010000052.1 GCA_016302225.1 Oscillospiraceae bacterium
TGCGGGTGCGCCCTTGTCGGAACGCTGTATTTCGAGATTGTAAAGCCTTCCCTCGTTGTCCGTTGCGAAAACGTCAAGGCAGACAGAACGTGTTCCCAAAAGCCGTTTCATATCATACTGAGTTTCCCGGGAGGTTATTTTCAGATCGCTAAGGAAATACTGATTAATGGGTGTTCCCCCGCCTTCGGCGGGGGAACACCCACATAGATATGTCACTCAGGCGACAAGAAAAGCAGGAATGCCGATTTATTCAGCGATTTCCTAATTCCCGTAATAATACGCAAAACCATTTCCGACAGGGGAATATTATCACGGAAAAGCTCACGCATAAAATCATCGTCCAAAGGTCTGTACTGTTCAAGGCGTTTCAGATGAGCCTTATATCTTTTTTCGTCAATGTTCAAGTCCATGGGTATCGCCTCTTGCAGTTTTATTATAACATATTTTTTCGGGATAATCAATAGTTTTGCGTTTTATTGTCCTGTGCTATGCAAACAATAAAAATTTTCTGTAAATCTTGACTTGTTTTGTAGGATATGGTAAAATTATAGCAGGCAATAATATTGAAAGGAAATGCTCGGTAATGTTTAAGGGATGCAGAGGAGAACATAAAATACTTGGCATCTGCTATTCAAATATCTCCAGTGAGGACGTAAGCAATATAGTCACTTCGGTGTGCAATACAGCTATTGCAGCGGGCTATAAGATCATGCTGATAGCCAGCTTTGTGGATCTTTATTATGATAACAGCGATACACGGGGAGAAGCGGCTGTTTTTGATCTGGTAAACCCCGAAATGCTCGACGCTCTCGTTATTCTTCCCGAATCCATCAAATCGGACAAGCTGGTTGACAGGCTTATTGCGTACGCAAAGAGATTTGACCTGCCTACTGTTGTTATCGACAGGGATTTCAAGGATTCTGCCTGCATACTTTTCGATTACACATCTACCTTTGAGAAAATTGTACGGCACGTTATTGAGGATCACGGCTGCAAAAGAGTCAACTTCATTGCGGGCATAAAGGACAATGAGTTCTCCGAAAACCGTGTTGAGTGCTATAAGCGTGTTCTGGCGGAAAATGGCATTCCCTTTGAGGAAGAACGGCTGGGCTACGGAAACTTCTGGGAAATGCCCACTATTGACGTTATGGACACATTTATGGCGAGCAAGCTGCCGTTTCCCGAAGCCATAATCTGCTCAAATGACGCTATGGCTATCGCTGCCTGCAAATATCTGGCGCAAAGGGGCTATAATGTGCCCGGAGATGTTATCGTTACGGGCTTTGACGGCATTGAGCTGGAGAGATACTTTTCTCCAAGGCTTACGACGGGAGCGGTGGATTTCTCCGCTATCGGCAAAATTGCGCTGCAGCTTATCGAAAAGCAGAAAAATCACGAGGAATATCCCCATATCACGCAGATACCCTATTCTATGAGAATTTCTCAGTCCTGCAACTGCGAAAAGCCCGACCCCGAAAATGCAGGAAATAAGATACAGGAGCTTTACGACCGTGTTACCAATGCCGAAAGGCACGAGAGCTTTATGTTTAACTATCTTGCGAAAACGACGGAATGCTCTTCTTTGAAGGAAATTGCCGAGGTCATGGCGAACTACGGCGACTATAACGAATGGTTCTGCCTTAACACCGACCTTTTGTCCGATAAAAAAGAGGAGGAGCGTTTCCATAACGAATTCACCGTAAATATGAACGCTTTTCTTATCAGGCGGGAGCATATTGATTATTTAAATACCGATGGTGTCATTTTCCCTGCAAAGGAGCTGCTGCCCGACCTTGAGAGTATTCTGGAAAGGGAGAATATTCTTTTCTTCTCGCCCCTGCATTTTCGTGATGAGGTGCTGGGCTATGCGGCTGCGGGTATTGGTCTGAACAATTTCCCCTTTGCAAACCGCAGACGTTATATCAGCCACACCAATCAGATACTGGAAAATTTCATTAACAGGCAGAAGCTTGAAAGGGTAAATGCCGAGCTTGCAGATCTTCATGTTCATGACCAAATGACGGGGCTTTACAATCGCCGCGGGTTCTATAAATATGTCAAGAACATTTCAGCCGAGGAAAATTCGGGGGACAAGGTATGGCTGTTTTCCATTGATATGGATTATCTCAAATATATTAACGACACCTTCGGTCATAACGAGGGGGACACCGCTATCAAGACCATGGCAAATGCTCTCATATACGCCTGCTGCGGCAAGGAGATATGCGCACGGTTCGGCGGTGATGAATTTGCCGTTGCGGGTATCGGCGGAAATAATTATCCCGAGGATTATATGGGACGTGTCAAATCGTATCTCAATGATTTCAACGTTTCCGGCGGAAAGCCTTACAAGGTCGGAATGAGCTGCGGCTGGGCTATGGTCACGGGCAGTCTTGCAAACGGCATTGACGAGTTTATCCGTACCGCAGACGCAAGAATGTATGAGGATAAACGGCGGAGAAAGTCCGTCAGAGGGCAGAAGCCGGAAGCATAGACGGCGATTTTTCGGAGGAATTTTTGTGGTAAAGGAAATAGTCAAGGATCCGCTTTTACTGTCCCAAAAGGCGGAAAAGGCGGATAAAAACGATATGCAGGTCATCACCGACCTGTGCGATACCCTGAACGCCAACGCTGACCGCTGTGTTGGTATGGCGGCGAATATGATAGGTGTAAACAAAACTATTCTTGCGGCGTTTATCGGGGACAAGCTGACGGTGATGGTAAATCCCGTTATGGTGAACAGGTCAAAGAAAACCTATGAAGCGGAGGAGGGCTGCCTGTCCTTGACGGGAAAGCGGACGGTCACTCGGTTCGAGGTCATTGAGGTTGAGTATCTCGACAAGCGGTTCAAGAGGAAAAAGCAGGTTTTCAAGGGCTTTGATGCGGAGATAATCCAGCATGAGATGGATCATTTTGAGGGGAAATTGATTTAAGAGGGCAGAAATATGCGATTTCACACATTCGGCAGCAGCGAAAACAAAATTATGATACTCATTCACGGCGTTCTCACTCCGTGGCAGATATGGCAGGAGCAGATAGACTATTTTTCGGAAAAATACTTTGTTATCGTTCCCGCTTTGGACGGTCATATCGAGGAAGAAGCAAGCGAATTCAAGTCCGTTTCCGATGAGGCTGATAAGATAGCCCGCTATGTTATGGAAAATTACGGTAAGGACGTTGACACGGTATGCGGTCTGTCTATGGGCGGCGTTATCGCTTACAAAATATTTGAGGGCGGACGGCTGAACATTAAAAACCTTGTGATCGACGGCGGTCCGCTGGTACCTGTGCCCAAGCTTTCCGTGTGGTTTATGGAAAAGTCCTACTTGTCCATTATCCACAAGTGCAAGGTGCGTGACAGGAAAACTCTTGAAAGCTTCAAGAAGGATTTTCTGCCCGAAAAATATCTTGAAAGCTTTTTGAAATTTGCAGATACTATGTCCGACGAAACCATAAAGAATATGGTGAACAGCATTTTCGGCACAAGGCTCATAAAATGCCCCGACCGTGAGCATATCAATATTTTGTATCTGCACGGGACAAAGGCGAACGAGGTCATTTCCGGTAAGGCTGCAAAGAAAATGAAGGAGCTTTATCCGCAGACGGAGATAAAATGCTTTGAGGGTTTTCTTCATGCCGAGCTGGCTATTTATCATGGCGGCGATTGGATAAAAGAGGTGGACGGTTTTTTGTGCGGACACTCTGAATAAACGGAAAAGGCGGTCAATGTGAACATAGCATTGACCGCCTTTTTCTATCCCACAATTTTCACATATCTCCGCAAAGCAAACTCCCCGTCGTGGGGCTCTCCCGTGTGCATTTCGGACATTTCTCCGGGACGTCGCACCTTCACCGCCCCCGCCCGAATAAGCAGGTCGGACAGCAGTTCACGCTCATTTTCGGCGCAGATAAGCCCCGCTGACTGCATATGCCCCCTGTCCCCAAAAAAGTGGGAAACCATCTCCGAACGGGGCAGCATTTTCACCAGCGGGTTCCCGAACATTTTTGACAGCTCGGGGTACGGATTTCCGCCAAGAGTTACGCTGACGCCATTTCCGCAGAACAGCTTTTTATCGGATTTTTCGGGATAGGCAAGGGCTTCAAGCCGTTCGCAGTAAAGCTCCAACGCCGCTCCCGCGCCAAATCCGCCTGCCGAATGGTTATGCTTTTTGGCGGCGGCTTCAAGGATTTTCAGAAAGTTTTCGCAGAAATTTTCCGCTTTGGAATTGTCGGAAATATCAAGGTAAATCGTCTGACAGGAGCTGCACAAAAGCTGGTCTGTCAGGATAATATGCTCCGCAAGCTGAGTCAGTTCAGAGGTGTTTTCCATTCCGCTCTCCGAAATATAGCAAAAGCTAAGCTTGTGACCCCACTCAATTATCCGCTGATGGGGTGCCGCCAGCTGCCTGACTGCCTTCACCGCTTCATCGCCGCCCCAAACAACGATACCGTCCGACAGTTGCGCCAGACGCTTCATTCCCTCAATGTCCGATGACGGCGTGTCAAACACATAGACAAATGGCGCAAGGGACGGTTCCTCCTTGATAAGCTCATGAAGTATGGAAACGGACAATCCGCTGTCAGCCTGCGGGAGCTTTAAAATGTTCACATTCCCCGTCAAAAGCCCCTCCACAACGCTGTACGCAGGCAGACCGTCCGCATTTCCCGCCGCAATATGGAAAAGAACCCCCAGCGGCTTTGCCCTGTGAATGTCATTTTCAAGCTCGGCGGAAAGACGGGCGTTAAGGCTGTCTGCGCTTAGCATTTCGGCGGCGGACAGAATCTGTTCGGCGGAAACCGTGCCGCCTGTCAGCTGTGCAGCCTGTTCGGTAAATTCGCCGTCTGCAATGCGTTTTCCCAGCCTGTCGCAGGCGGAAATCAGCTTGGTTCTGTCGATATTTTTTTCGCTGAGTGTGGAAATGATGTCGGTTTTCATGGCGGCAAGGAGTTCACCGCTTTTTTCATTTCCGAAAATTTTACCGTTTGCCAGAATCATTTAAAATGTCCTCCGCTCCGGCGGCGCAGGTTTTTATGCCCTTAACGCCTGTCCGTCCGATAATTTCAAGGTATGGAGATGAAATTCCGCAGCCGCACTCGTCCGCTTGGTGAATTATCCCCAGATCGTCGGTCATAACGCTTAAAAGGGGCATGCCCAAAGTCATTGGAGTGACAAGGTTCACAAGCCCCACGCTGCCCGTCGGCAGGACGGAAAGATCGGCGGGGTCACGAATGAAAACACGGCTGTAAATGGGGATATGAAAATGGTGATTGTCGCAGTCGGTGTACAAAATAGGGTGCTCCGCTGCCCCGAAAAACTCCGTTATTGCCGTTTCGGGAATGCCGAGATATTCCTCCGCCATTTCGTAAATGACCGTTTTTTCCACCGCCTCCGTGTAAAACTGTTTCCAGCCGCCGCCCAGAAAAAGCCGTGAACCCTTTGGCAGACGCAGCCTTATGCCACGCTCCGCCAGCAGCTTCAGCATAAAATATGTGTAGGACGGAAAGCCCATAAACCGCACGGGAAAGGGCTGCTTTTCAAACTTAACAAGCGCATTTGCAACGCCCTCAATGTCCGCCTTGTAACTGCCGTTCTCGTATTTCAGGGCATAGACACGTTTCAGGGCAGGGGCGAAAAAGGTGGAACCAAAGGCAGTTTTTGTAACGGCGGTGTTGTTTCCCTTGTGGGGCTTATAGCCGAGAATTACGTAGTTTGCGGGCATTTTCGAGAACAGCCCGTGAGTTTTTCCCATAGTCAGCACCATATCAAGACCGCAGAGCATTCCCGTATTATCAAAACCAACGAAGCTTTGCCGACCGCCCGTTCCCGAAGATGTCGCCTTAATAAGCATACGGTTTTCGGGGATAGCTGTCAGCCTGTGCCGCTTGAAAAACAGTGTAGGCAGGGGAGGTATGTTCTGCACATCTTCCATAGTTTGGATATTATACGGAGAAAAGCCGCAGCCGTCAAGTATTCTTTTGTATTCGGGACAGTTTTCGTACTGAAAGACGCAGTTATCCCGCATTGCTTCGATGAAAAGCGGTTCTGTTCCTTGCAGGTCGTAGGGGAATTTGTGGCGGAAAAGGTTTTTTCTGGCGGTCATTTTGAAGCCCTCTCCAGAAATCCCAGCGCATAATCGCCGAATTTTTCGCCGTTTGGGAGATTACGGTCGGAGGTAATTTCTCTGCGGAAATATTTTACAGGTTCGCCCGTCTTTTGATTTACGCCCGATTTTTCCTTTTCAGTGAAATAGAATGAGATGCCGTACTTCTGCCAATCGGGCAGCTTTCCGTAGTCAATGCCGTATTTTTTCAGCAGTTCGGTTTTGTAATCGGGCTGCTTTTTATCGAGGATATTTGTGGCTTCGGTGTTTGAATAACCGTCCTTTAACAACGCATAGTAACAGCAGGAATCCAGCGAATTTCGCAGCAGGTCGCCCTGACGCCACGCAAAATAATCCTTTACATCGTCTTTCGTCTGCAAAGGAATAAGCCGACAATCAAAGCAGACAGGCACGCCCGATCTCACGGAAAACATTGCGCTTGCTTCTCCCGCAAGAATGGTCAGAAGCTTTCGTGTTTTGCGGTTGTAGGCGGTTTCATCGGGGTGGAAAAGCAGCGATATTTCGTCACTTTGGGTATATGCAAACAGGATATTGAACCCGCACTGCATAAGATGTTCGGTCGTCAGGCACATTAAATCGGAAAATTTTATATCAAAGGGCTTTTCAAAATGTTCAGCGGTAAATCGGGAAAAACCCTTTCCGTCAAGGCGGGCGCAAAGGTACAGCTCGGTGCCGATGAAGCTGTCCTCGGCTGTTTCAATTTTTCGCATTTTAGCGTCCAAATCGTCAAATTTCATATGTCGTCCCTCCAGTCCTCGGTGAAAAATCCGTCCTTCGTAAGCTTGACATAGTAAAGCCTGTCAAATCCCTCTGACATTGACGGGATAGTCAGTTTTCCGTAAACAGCGGCAACGGCTTTGTCGGGTATTCGCTTTTTGCCCTCTCTTTTTCGGTTTCGTTCCATACATTCCGAAATTGGCGAACTGAAATAGCAGCCGATTATCTCATATCCCGCTTCCTTTAACGGCTGAATATATCTTGCTCTGTCCTCGGGGGACGGGTTTGTGTTGTCAACAACAAAGTCGCAGCGGGCGTTAATGCACTCCGCAAGCAGCTTTTTTTCCTTGTTCCTTGTTTTCAGCGTATCGAGATTTATATGCACATATTCCCCGAAAAACTCTTTATAATATGAGGTTTTTCCGCAGGCGGGAACACCTGTGAAAATTATCGCCTTTGGCATATGTATCACTTCATTTCTATTTTTATGTTAAATTGCCCTTGACAATACGCATAATGCGTGTTATAATAATCATGCGGGGGTGAGTGAATGAAATTTCGGGAAGTTGAAAAAATATTACTTGATGATGGTTGGTACTTCAAGAACGCAAAAGGCTCCCACAATCAATATAAACACCCCACAAAGCCGGGCAAAGTCACGATACCAAAGCATTGCGGTGACCTTGACCCGAAAACAGTGAAAAGTATTATGGAGCAGGCAGGAATTAAAAAATAAGCCCTTGGTATCTGCAGAACAGGAGGTAAATATGAAACTGATATATCCCGCAATTTTTGACAAGCTGGAAGACCGGGAAGGCTATTGCGTAACATTTCCCGACCTTCCGGGATGCGTTACTCAGGGAGCAAGCCTTTCCGAGGCGATTGAAAACGCTCAGGACGCAGCTTCCGGCTGGGTGCTTGATGAGCTTGAGGACGGCAATGCCGCACCGAAGGCTTCCGATATTAGCTCGGTAAAATGCAAAAACGGCTGCTTTGTAAACCTAATAATGCTTGATATGGACAGCTATGCGGAAAAATACGGCGAAAAAGCCGTCCGCAAAAACTGCACTATCCCCGCTTGGCTTAACACTGCCGCCGAAAAGAGCAATGTAAACTTCTCGGCAGTGCTTCAAAATGCACTTATCAACGAATTGCACCTTGCATAATATCATGTTTTTCGCTTCTCCCCCGTTCCGCTCGGTTCGGGGGATTTTTTATTCCAACAACCCTCTCAAATCCGCCATTATCCTCACATACGGAAACATTTGAAATTCCTCCGCCGAGGTTTCCCCCGTAGTCACGGCTGCAAAGTCTATCCCCGCACGAAAAGCGGCTTCTGCGTCTGTCAGACTGTCCCCCACATATAGTATCTCGGACAACTCGGCAGGACAGCCCGCCGCAGCTTTCAGAACACCCTCGGGGTCGGGCTTCTGACGGCTTACATCGTCCCCGCCGACAATGATACCGATAAGGTCATCATCGCCCGTCAGCTTCATAATATCCGTTATACGGCGGTGAAATTTCGTTGTGCAAATGCCGAGAAAAACGCCGTTTTCCCTAAGCTTATAAAGCGTTTCACGGGCGTAAGGCAGCCACTTTGCGGAGGGTGTCATTATCCTGTCCGCCTCTTCAACGAACAGGTCGTGAAATATCTTTGCATTTTCGGGGGACTTATCTCCCGTCAGCGTTTCATAGGTCTTCGTCAGACTCAGCCCGATGGTTTTGCGTATCTCCGTTTCCGACCGGGACGGTCTGCCCATCTGAGAAAGTGCATATCGGACGCTGCCGATTATGCCGCCTGTGGTATCTCCGAGAGTAAAGTCGTAGTCGAAAATTATTGCTTTGTAGTTCATAGAAGGTCCTTTCTGCTATATCAAAAAACGGGGCTATCAAAACCCCGTTCTGAAAATATTTCCGTATTTCGCTCCCCGCCGAAGGCGGGGAGCGAAATACAATTATAATACGTTGGTTAGGAAAATTTAGAATAATAATTTTCCCGATAGTATCATTTCCCTCTCCGATTTTTCTTCTTGGACTTGTCCATATACATAAGCTCGTCGGATTTCTTCAAAAGCTCCTCAAAATCACGGCTTTCACCGGGAGGAGATATGTAAATTCCCACGCTTGCCGAAACCTCGTAGGGCTTGCCGGAACAGCTGTTGTAAACCGCAAGCTGCTCTGCAATGCGCTGCTTAACGGAACCGTCCTCTGCGCCCTCGTAAACCGCCAGCATTTCATCTCCGCCGATACGGACGCAGAGCGCATTTTCGGGGCAGGCATATTTCAGCACAGCCGCAGCGGTGCTGATGGCGTTATCTCCCTCGTCATGACCGTAGGTGTCGTTGATGGGCTTTAAGCCGTCCAGGTCGGAGAGAACCACCGAGATAGAAGCGTTTTCGTCCAGATTATCGAGAAATTCCTTGTATCTGACGAGAAATCCCCCACGGTTATAAAGCCCCGTAAGAGCGTCCAGCTGATACATTTTCTCAATTCGGGTGATAAGATACTGCTGATAACGGATACTTTTAAAGCCGCCGATAGAATTGTTCAGACCCATTACCACCTGGGGTATACTTATATAATTTTCTCTGATGTAGTTGTGATGCTGGAAGCAGACATATCCCATAGGCACATCAAGGAAATTCAGTGCTGCAAAAATGATCGGGTGTGGATGCTTTATTCTGTTCACCAGGTCGGGAACAAGTTCGTCTGCGCTGAAATTTATGATAGGTTCGGGCTTATTGGTGTCGGTGTCAAACAGCAGGTGCATTTTCACGCCGAAGGGCGCACCTGTCGGCTTGGTATGGGGCTCAACGGTTTCATTTACGCAGTCATCGGTAAGCACGCAGCAGGTATCGTAAATATATTCATTGAAAAAGCAGTCGGCAAGCTTGTCAAGAGTGCCGCTGTTCTGGGCATTTGCCGCAATATCAACAAACGCCCGCTCCTCCTCCTGATAGCGGTAGAGGATATTTCCGACCTCGTTGAGATATTCCGTAACATCAAAGGTCTGCTCGTCGTGACAGCCGCAGGATTCGGAGATGATAAGGGACGGCACCACAAAATGCTCGCCGCAGATGTTTTTTCCGTCAAATTTATCGGATATAAGTTCTGCTATTCTTGCGGCAAGCTCGCCGTAATCGCAGCCGCAGGAGGTTATTTTCGGGATAGAATACAATATCTCACGAATTCCGTCAAAGCCCGACACCTTTACATCATTGGGGACGTTTACGCCGTGATGTCTGAGGACGCTGCAAACAGTTACCGCCATAGTGTCGTTAGCGCAGATAATGGCTTCGGGCAGCTTCGGACGCTTCAGCAGCTCCTCGGTGACGGCTATGGTGGGACGTGACCAGAATTCGCCGTAGCTTATCATATCCTCGGTGACGGTAACACCATGCTCAGCCATTACCTTGCGGAACACGTTTATTCTGTTATCGGAAAATTCGTTGTTTCTCATTCCCGCAACGAAATGGCAGTCGGTGTAGCCATGGTCGTCGATCATATGCCGAACGGTCTTTTCAAAGCCCTTTTCATAGTCAAAGCTGATATTTGCGCAATTTCCAAAATTTCCGCCGATAGAAATAACGGGAACATTCCTGCTTATTGACTTTGATATAATATCCTCGACAGTCTGATCGTGTTTGATGCGTTCCTGAAAAACTATCATAGCGTCAAGTATATCGTAATTTATAAGCTCAAAGATAGTTCGCTCGCCCTGTTCGCTGGGGGAATTCCAGTAAAGGTCGGAGCAGGTGGTAAATACCAGAAGACGGCAGCCCATTTCTGTCAGTTTGGTGTTCAGCGCAGTGATAAAGTCGTGATTTACGTCGTCATGAATTCTGGCGGTACAAAGAGCTACTATTTTGTATTTACCTAACATTTTGTTCACCTCTGTTTCGGTATCACCCGTTACAGCGGATAATACCGTATATATTTGTTATTATAACACATTTTGACCGGAATTGCAAGGCTTTTTGTGGATTTTTGCTTGAATTATTGGGAAATTTATGGGAATATTTGGAATTTAGGGAGAAATCAGGCTTTGAATGTCCTAATTTTTACACATT
>JAEDOB010000053.1 GCA_016302225.1 Oscillospiraceae bacterium
GGTAAGATGAATCACTGAAGAGGTTGTTTCTGGTACAGAGGCAACGTTTCAATCACCGCAAGGTGTGCAAGATGTATCTAGGTGTTAAACATCTTTCGCGTGGCAATGTAAGAGTTTCAATCACCGCAAGGTGCGCAAGCTATATCGGAAGAAACAGCTTACCTAATTACTAATATATCACTAAATAATCGCTATATCCATATATTTTATGTTAATTTTCATAAAACAGTTTGGCGCAAATAAAAGAAAATTACAAAAAACGGGCTCCTGGTTGGGAACCCGTTTTTTATATCAAGCTTTTTCCAAAATCTCCTCAAAAGCCGACTCGGGGACGGGCTTAGAGAAGTAATAGCCCTGGAGATATTCAACGCCCTTATCCGCAAGATAGGTCGCCATTTCTTCGGTTTCAACGCCCTCCGCAACTATCTTTGCGTCAATGGCTTTGAGCATATTTATGACCGAGGAGAGAAGCCGTTCCGCCTTTTCGGACGCATTTTCCCCGAAAGCGGGCCAGATAAGGCTTTTGTCTATCTTAACAAGGTCGTAGTGAATTTTTGTTATCTGAGCAAGGTTGGAATATCCCGTGCCGAAGTCGTCCATGGAGAAGCTGAACCCCTTCTGACGCAGTGCGGTAATGTTGTTTTTCAGATTGGTTTCCGACCCGATAACGGCAGTTTCGGTTATCTCCAGATTGAGGAAGGACGGAGAAACGCCATGCTGTCTGACGATATTTTCCAGACGCTTGTCCAAATCGGGAGATGACGCCTGCAGTCCCGAAAGATTGACCTCGATATATTCAAGCTTTTCGGAAACTGTACTGCTTCGTTTTGCGAAATCCGCCACCTGCTCAACAACGCAGTCGCCTATCTTGAAAATAAGCCCCTTCTGCTCTGCAATGGGAATAAATTCCTCGGGGGAAATGTAGCCCAGCTCCGAATTAGACTTCATTCTGATAAGTGCTTCGCAGGAGTGATATGTGCCGTGCTCGGTGCTGTATATGGGCTGATAGTACATTTCAAAGCCGTTTGATTCGGTCGCTTCGATAAGGAGCTGCTCTATCCTGTCACGGCGTTTTTTCCGTCCGACTATATCCTCGTTAAGAAAAACCACATTATCAACAAAGCTTTTGTCCGAGGTTATGAAACTCATAAGACCGTAAGCTTCGTCGGGATTTTCGGCGTATTTCCGAAGATCCATCACGCTAATTCTGACATTAACCTTTAGCTGTGAGGATTTGTCCTCCCAAAGGCAGCGGTCGAGATATGCTGCGGTATCCGCTGCGGCAGCTTCCGATGCTGACATAAAGAAGCTGAGTGTGCTTGTCTGTGAGCGGAAAGCCGACTGACGGGTCTCCTTTTTTATCTTTTCGGCGACATATGCCAGTGCCTTGTGTCCAATATCATGACCGAAAATGCTGTTTATCTCCGAATAATTGGTGCAGGTGACATTTATCAGGAACATGGGCTTTTTGGTTTCATAGTTTTCCGACATTACCCGATGAAATGCCACACGGCTGAAACAGCCCACCTCCGTATCAAAATTTTCCCTCTGATTTTCAAAGGAGAAATAGACCGACAGCACCATCAGCGAAAGCCCGATGCCCGAAAGCAGCAGTGTCGGGAAGAACAGCTGTATCAGCGTAAATGCAAACATTATGCAGACGCCCAGCTGAATGGAAATGCGCTGCGCCTTGTTCAGGTCGTCATTTTTTAGCAGGGAAATTATCAGCGCAAGGAGGGCATATATCAATGCGCAGATATACACAGGCGTAACTATCATTCCGTATGAATAAACGCCCACATCGCTGACGTAATATTTTATGTCGCCGAATATTATGAAAAACAGCGAGGTCAGCAGAGGGAGCATACAGAAAATCAGCTGACCCGTTTCAAGCCGCTTTTGATTTCGGCTGAGCATAAGCACATAAATGAAGTAGGTGAATGCCACGGCAATAATGCTGAAAATGAACAGCTGGTGCATAAGCCTGTTAAGCCATTCGGGGACGGTGTTCATATGGGTTATGGTGTAGACGGTGGAAATATCGAAGCAGAGATTTGCGGCAGACAGTCCCACAAGTGTTTTAAAGCTTCTTGTGGAAATAAGCTTTAAGTGGGGCGTTTTGATATAGTCCGCCGTTATCATTGCGAGAATTAGCAGGGCAGCTATCTGAAATCTTATGTTTACTCCGAACAATTATATCCTCCTATCTGTCAGTAGATACTTCCTGTTGTCCTCGGGAACGGAATTACATCACGGATATTTGAAATGCCCGTAACGTACATTACCAGCCGCTCAAAGCCCAGACCGAAGCCCGCATGCTTTGCGCCGCCGAACCGACGAAGGTCGAGATACTGAGAATAATCCTCGGGGGACATTCCCGTTTCCGTCATTCGCTGCATGAGCAGGTCAAGCCGTTCCTCACGCTGACTTCCGCCGATAAGCTCGCCCACTCCGGGGACAAGCATATCCATGGCGGCAACGGTTTTACCGTCGTCGTTCAGGCGCATATAGAACGCCTTTATATCCTTTGGATAATCGGTGACAAACACGGGCTTTCCGAATATTTTCTCGGTGAGATAGCGTTCGTGCTCGGTCTGTAAATCGCAGCCCCAAGATACCTTATAATCAAAATTATCATTATTTTTTTCGAGAATTTCAACAGCGTCGGTATATGAAATGCGTCCGAAATCCGACTCGCTGACCGCCTTTAAACGGTCAAGCAGCTCCTTGTCATAGAATTGACCAAAGAAATTCAATTCATCGGGACACTTTTCCATGACCGTGCGGATAAGATATTTCATCATCTTTTCCGCCAGCTCCATATCGTCGGAAAGGTCGGCAAATGCTATTTCCGGCTCAACCATCCAGAACTCTGCGGCGTGACGCTGAGTGTAGGACTTTTCCGCTCTGAACGTGGGACCGAAGGTGTAAATTTTGCCGAATGCCATCGCCATACATTCGCCCTCCAGCTGTCCCGAAACGGTAAGGCTTGCCTTTTTGCCGAAGAAGTCTGCGGAATAGTCGGTTTCGCCGTTTTCATTGGGGGCAAATTGGTCGGGAGTAAGGGTGGTCACCTGGAACATTTCCCCCGCACCCTCGCAGTCGCTGGCTGTGATGATAGGCGTGTGCGCGTACACAAAGCCCTCGTTTGCGAAAAATTCGTGGATAGACTGTGCCAGCACGGAACGCACTCTGAACACCGCACCGAGAGTATTTGTCCTCATTCTGAGATGTGTCATGCTTCTGAGAAATTCAAGGCTGTGTGCCTTCTTTTGAAGCGGATAATCGGGGGAGGACGCACCCTCCACGGTTATCTCCCGGGCGTGAAGCTCAAAGGGCTGCTTTGCCTCGGGCGTCAGGGTAAGAGTTCCCTTGACGGAAACAGCAGCGCCTACATTCAGCTTTGAAGCAGCGGCAAAATCCGCCATACTGTCCTCGGCGATTATCTGGAGATTATTAAAGCAGCTGCCGTCGTTTATAGTCAGAAAACTGATGTGTTTTCCCGTTCTTACGGACTTTACCCAGCCGCAGACGGTGAGTGCTTTGTCCGCATAGCTTTCCTTATCCGCAAAAATCAGGCGGAGTTCGGTTCGTTTCATTTTAAACATTCCTTTCATTGACCGCATACAAATTGGTTTCCCAAGCGGGGATATATAAATGATGCCTTACATAAAGCTTCAAATTGGGGTTAATGCTGTGAACAAGCAGCGGCAGACCGTAAATGTCCTCGTTGCGGTGATAGAGGGCGCATTCCAGAGAAGCCCCCGCAGCAAGGGCGTTTTTGCAGCCGTTCAAAGCTTCCTTTTCCGCACCCTCCACGTCCATTTTCAGAATAACATTTTCGTCGGGCTCGGGGATAATGTCGTCGGCTGCCAGTGCCGCAGTTTCAACGCCGTTTTCGGAAATATCCCGAAGCCTTGCCGCCATAGACTGCCGCCCCGCCTTATTCAGGAAATAGAGGGTAGTGCTTTCGCTCCATGCGGCGGCGTTGAAGATGTTTACATTGGCAAGCTCGGAGGTATTCTTTTGCAGCTTTCGGAAATTTCGGCGGTCGGGTTCAAGGGCGTAAATTGCCTTGTAGCCGTCCCTTGCGGCAAAGGTGAAGTCAAGGGTCGTGTCCCCGTCATATGCGCCCATATCCACGAAAACGCTGTCCCTTGTAATGGGGATAAGGCGGTCGTAAATTTCACTTCTGTCGGTGGTGCAGGCGGACAGATAGTCTATTTTCCCGCTTATTTTGAAGTTGATAATGTCCCCATAGACCTTCTTTGACGTATCATCTGCAAGCATATCGTAAACCGACTGTATCTCCTCGGCATGGCGCAGGCAGTAGTCATAATCAAACAGTTCGCCGCTTTCATCGGGAACAACGGGAACATCGGGGGCTAACAGAGTATGTTTCCCCGCAATTTCAAAAATGCGGTCGTAAAGGCTTTGATAGCCCGCCGCAAAGGCAAGAACGACCACAAATTCGTCGATCAATTCCTCAATATGGGACAGCTTATGCACTAAATGTCCCTCGAAATAATGTCCCCTGACAAACTCGTCGCTGGCGAAAAATCCCGCCGCAGCAATGCCGTGCTTCTCAAAGGCGGACAGTATTTTCAGTGCGCCGTCCCCCATGCCGTAAATGAAAATTGGCAGCTCGGTTTTTTTGAGGAATTCCCAGGAGGACTGCTTTTCAGTGATAAAATCAAGCATTGTCGTCACCGTCGTTATCGAAAAATCCGCAGTCGGCGTCATGAGTGTGGACATCGCCCACCATATCTCTGCCCCTGATGCTGTAACGGTCACGCTGGGCTTCTATAAGCTCGTCCATCTTGTTCATCAGGGCACGGGGAGCCTTGACGGATTTTATTTCGTTCTGCGGAGTGTCCACGTCCTTGACGTTTACGATAATTGTTCCGCAGCCGAAAATTCGCTGTCCGAAGGGAAGGACAAGCTTTTTGTCAATGACTCTGTAAAGGTCAAATTCGTCCTCCACAACGGTGAAAAAGCCTTTTCTTGTGATGAATTTCTTTTCCGTGAGAAAATATCTTGTAAATGAAATGGGAAGTCCGAAAATGGTGCGTTTTTTATCCGTCCAGATATAATCAAAATCTGCTTTCATAGGTATGACCGTCCTTTCGCTGTATCTGCCTATATTTACCTTATTATATCACACTGCGGTTAAAAGGTCAAGTTTGATTTTGCGAAAAAACAGCGGCAGAGAATATATCCCCGCCGCCAAAAATTATCCGAAATATTCCTGAATTATATATCCTCGGTACTGATTGTCCTCATTTTCGGAAAGACCGTAGCCGATATGGGGGTCAAAGTCGTACCATTTGCCGTTTAACTGAATTTGACACCAGAAATGCTGCTGACCGCTTGTGCGGACACCTCTGGGGACTCTTATGTCAAAGCCAACATATTCCATCATGGCGTAGCAGCAGAATGCCCAGGTCGCACACTGACCTTCACCTTTCTCCATTATCTGCCAAACGTTTCTGTTGCCGTTTATTTTGGTGATGTCGTTCTGATAGCTGCCGTGAGCATTTACCTCGGTGAGTATCTTGTCGAACTTCTCGTAATTGCTCATATCGGCGGTTATCCACTTGTTTATGTATTTCTGAGTCAGCTCATACTCCTCGCCCCTGACAACAGCGGTTGGTTTAAGGGTAAGTGCGTTGACGTAAGCCTCGGTTGACATGGTCTGTTTGGGAACGGAAAAATCGCTGTAAATTTTCTTGCCGTCCTTCACCTTGTAGGTCCTTACAACAAAGGTGCGCTGCCTGTCGTTCTTTATCCCAACGGGCTCGGAGGCGGTCTTGTCGCTTGTTTTGAGGAGCGCAAAGCCGTTTTTCTTAATGTCGGCTGCGGTGGGACTTGAGCCCCAGGTGCGGTATTCCTTGTTCAGGTAATAAAGCTCGTAACCGCTTGCGTCCTTCTGTGCGGATCTCCAGCTGACAGTGCAGCTTGTTCCGCTTGAGGACACCACCAACTTAGGTGCGCCCGCTGTGGTGGAAAAGGAAATATATTCCGTGCTGAGCACCTTGTCATTTGAGTTGAATGCTCTCAGACAGAATTTGTAAGATGTATCGGGGGAAAGTCCCGTCAAGGTGTGGGAACCGGTCGCATAGAATTTCTCCCAAAGACCGTATTTATTTTGGCTTGCAACATACATATAAGCCTTGTAATATTTTGCTTTGCTGTTGGATTTCCATTGCAGGTCGGCGGTGGTTCCCGTTGTGGCTGTGCAGGTCAGCTTTTTGACGGTGTTTTTGCTTGATTTGGTAGATGTTGTCTTGGTGGTCTTGCTTGGTTTTACGGTGTAGACATACACTCCCGTGCCGCTGTCAAACACAAAGTTATTCGGGTCGAAAACGAAGGTTTCCTCCTCAACTACCTCTTCCTCAACTTCTATGTCACTCCAGACATAGTAAGCGTCAGCCTCAATATTTGCAGAGGGAAGAGAAAGTGCTGTTCCAGCTGCCACCGCAAAAGCAGATGCGGCAGATAATATTCTTTTGAAAATTCCTGTCATATTTTTACCCCTTTCATATTTTACGACATATTATACCATATTTTTTTATAAATTGCAAGAGCATTTTTATTAATGTGAAGAGTGGAAAGTGAAAAGTGAAATTATAGCAATTCACGAAAATAACCTTATTGTTAGCTTTACGGGTCTAAGCGGGACGGGAAACCCGTCCCCTACAAGTGTGTTAGGATATTTTTATGTACTGCTATAATTCAACACTTAACACTCAACACTTATAACTTAACACTAATAACTTCACTTTCCACATTCCGCCATAGCGTCCGCATACATAGCCGCCTGCATAACAAGCTCCTTTATGGGCACAAACTCGTCAGCCCCGTGCATATGATAATCGGTATCGCCGAACTCTGCGCCGAACGCAACGCCGCCCTTGATGTTGTGGACATATGTGCCGCCGCCGATAGCAAGGCAGCGCCCCTTTTCGCCTGTGTGCTTTTCGTAAACTGAGAGAAGCGTGCGGATAAAATCGCTGTTTTCGTCGGTGATATGGGGTTCATCACCCATATAGCTTTCAATGGAACAGCCAAATGTTGAAAACGCCTTTTCCTCGGCAGACTTGACCTCGGCAAGGGCCAGGCAGGTGGGGAAACGCACGTCAAGAGTGCCCTTTAAATGCCCGTTTGACATCTCAAAAATGCTGAAAACGGAGGTCAGCGCACCCGATTTTTCGTCGGAGCATTTCAGACCGAGAGAGGTACCGTCCGTTTCGCCCATTGGGAAGATTTTCAGTATCTCGGAAAGCTTCTTTGCCTTTTCGGATTTGCCGTCGGAGATTTTGCAGAGGAGTCCCATAAGTCCGACGATTGCGTTTATGCCGCTTTCGGGTGTGGAGGCGTGGGCGGAGCGTCCCTTTGCGGTGATGCTGCCGTTGTCGGAAACGGTAAATTCAACGCCGCTTTTGTCCTCGGAAATTGCTTTTCGGGCGGCTTCCGCAAACTCGGGTTTTATGACCGCTTCTGCCGATTCGGGGACGGCATTTGCCACCGTTCCGCCCTTTACGGAGATTATGAAATCCTCCGCATTTTCGGAAACATCTCCCCCAAAAAACGAGCGGAGCATACCCTTTTCAATGTTGATAACGGGGAAGGAGCCGTCGGGGGTGAAAACCTTTTCGGGATAGGCTTCACACTTTTCGTAATACTCAAGGTCGGCAGAACCGTTTTCCTCATTTGTTCCGAAGATAATGCGAATGCCCTTTTTCAGTGGAATTTTCTGCTCCTTGACCGCATAAAGAGCGTACAATGCAGCCATGGCGGGACCCTTATCGTCGATAACACCTCGTCCGATAATAACGTCCCCCGAACGGGTGCATTCAAAGGGCGGATAAGTCCAGCCGCTGCCCGAGGGAACAACGTCCAGATGGCAAAGCACCGCCAGACCGATACCCTCTGCGCCCTCGGGGATATACTCGGCTGTTCCCACGTAATTATCAAAATTTTTCACGGAAAAGCCCATTCCCTCGGCAATTTCAAGGGCGGCTTTCAGAGCGTCTGCGCAGGGCTTTCCGAAGGGTGCGTTTTCCTCTGCATTTCCCATAACGCTGGGGATTTTTATGAGCTTTGCAATGCTGTCCAGCATTTGTTCCGTGTGGTTTTCGATGAAGGTTTTTAGCATATAAATCTGTCCTTTCCTGTGGATTTGTTTGGTTGCCGCTTGCGGGCGGGGAAACCAAAGCATTTATGCTTTTGCCCCTACAATGGTTTTAGCTTATAATCAGCGCAAACAGCGTTGTCATAATTCCCGAAATGCCGATGGCGATACCCGACATGGCACCCTCTGTTTCACCAATTTCGATAGCCTTTGACGTGCCCAGAGCGTGGCTGCAGCTGCCTATGCCGATGCCCGCAGCAATGGGGTTTTTGATTCGGAAAAGCTTTATGAGATATGGTGCTGCGATGGCTCCCGTGATGCCCGATATCATTACCGCTGCGACGGTCACAGGGACAATTCCGCCGTGCTGTTCGCTGATACCCATTGCAATAGGCGTGGTGACGGACTTTGGTATTACCGAAACGATAAGCCGTTCATCAACTTTAAGCAGCTTGCAGAGAAGATAAACGCTGCCCATTGACGCCGCTGAAGCTGCCGAACAGCCCACCAAAACGGGTATGAGGTTTTTGCCGAGTATCTCCCGTTGACGATAGATGGAAACCGCCAGACAAGCCGTTGCGGGGGCGAGAAGCATTGCTATCATATCGCCGCCCTTGTTGTAATATTCCAAGGGAACGTCCAAAATTGCCACAATAGCTATGACTATTACCGAAGCGATAACTACGGGATTTGCCAGGGGAGTTTTCAGCTTTTTGTTCACGAAAACGCCGAAAAGATACGCCGCCGTCGTTATGGTCAGCCCGAAAAAGGGGGACTGATAGATGCTGTCTAAAAACTCGTTCATTTTGCGTCACCATCCTTTTTGGAAAGTTTTTTTTGCAGTGCGGACACGGCTGTTACGGTGTATGCCCCCGCTGCAAAGGTTATGACGGTGGTTATAATGCAGATGAATATGAGTTTAAGTATATTTCCCGTCATATAGCCAAGATTTTCCAGAATACTTACGTTTGAGGGGATAAAGAACATCGCCATATTTCCGAGGATAAGCCCCGACGCCTCCTCAATGTTCTCCACCTTGACGATTTTCGTTCCCAGCAGGATAAGCATTAACGCCATTGCAAGGATAGTTGCGGGCAGGGGGATAAGCTTTGACAGGATAACCCCCGCCAGACATACGGCAAAAATTATTGTCATTTGTTTGATAAGCTTCATTTCTTTCATTCCTTTTTTATTAGTGTACGAACATATTATAAACCGAAATTTTGAACTTTTTTATATTATATCTCAAAAATACTGAAAAATCGCTGTCGGGATAGGTAAAATTTTCTGTTGCAATTTTCGCTGTAATATAGTAAAATAGAAGTATACTATGTGAAGGAGAATGGAAATTGTCCGTATTCAAGAGATTTTTGGTAATTTTAGCGGCTGCGGCAATGCTTTTTGCCGTGGGCTGCTCCGAAATAGAAGATGAAGTCATGGAGGTGACGGAAACCACCGTCACCGAGCCCGAGCCCCAGCCCTATCCTGCCTTTGCGGGACAGCTGGAGTTTGACGAAGCACCGAAAACCGCAGCGTCCCTGTCCCCCGCCATTACGGAGATAATCTGCGGTCTGGGCTATGGGGACAAGCTTATCGGTATCAGCGATTACTGCGACCGTCCCGAGGAAATAACGGGAAGGCAGACTCTGGGAAGTGCCGCAAACCCCAATATTGACGAGATTATCGGGCTGCGTCCCGAGCTGCTTATAAGCCAAAGCCCCATTGCCAAAAAGGACGTGGTTCGGCTGGAGGGCAACGGAATTCGTGTGCTGATACTGTCTGCGCCCGACAGCGTTTCCGAGCTGCGGGACTGCTACCGTGACATTGCTGCTGTATTCGGCGGAGAGCTGACTGCCGACGCTGCCGCTGATGACGCTATGAAGGACTTTTACGCCGAAATGAAGGCGGCGGAGGGCACTGTTGACAGCTTTCTGTTCATTCTTACACCCGACCTGAACGCAGCTTCGACCGACACCTTTATGGGAGATATGCTCTCCTGTCTGGGACGGAACACGGCGGCGTCCGCAAATCCCACAGTTGAAGAGATACTTGCCGACCCGCCCGAGCTGCTGATACTTGCGTCACCAATGGGCGTTTCCGACCTGCCCGAGGAATTGCAGAGCCTTGACTGTATCACCGAGGGGCGTGTCCTTAATCTGAAACCGAATATGCTGGAGCGTCCTGCCGCACGTGTGGGAGCCTTTATCCCCGATATTGCAAAGGCGGCGGCTGAACGTGTTTCGGGTGAAACGCCTTCCGAAACGGAGGAAGAAACGGGCGATGAATAACGTTGTTCTGACCGTTGTTCTGGGAATGGGGCTGACGGTCTGTCTGGCGGCGTCCTATATGGCGTACGGTGCGGGCGAGGAAGAAAAGCGCATTAACGAACAGATACATTACGCCGAAGCGGGGCTGGACGAAAGCACTATGTTCGGCGGTTATTCCTATGAACAGATTAGCGAGGGGTATCTGCCGCCCGTTAAGGAGCATGGGAAAACGCTTATTGATGTGCCCATTGTAAATCAGTTTCCCGAGCTGCCTGTGGGCTGTGAGATAGCGTCCGAGGCGGCTCTGCTGCAATTTCTGGGATTTGATGCGGACAAGTGCGAGCTTGCCGAAAAGTACATACCGAAGAACGAAGATATTTACGATGATATCCACCATTTTCTTTACGGTCCCGACCCGAAGGAATA
>JAEDOB010000318.1 GCA_016302225.1 Oscillospiraceae bacterium
GCTTACCGTACACTTTCTCTGCTGCTTAAAAGACCGCCCGGACGTGAGGCTTACCCCGGCGACGTTTTCTATCTCCATTCAAGACTGCTGGAAAGAGCCTGCAATCTTAACGAGAACTACGGCGGCGGTTCCCTGACTGCCCTGCCTATTATCGAAACTCAGGCGGGCGACGTTTCGGCATATATCCCGACAAACGTCATCTCCATCACCGATGGTCAGATATTCCTTGAAACAGACCTGTTCAACGCAGGTGTCCGTCCTGCCGTAAACCCCGGTATCTCCGTATCACGTGTCGGCGGTGCGGCTCAGATAAAGGCTATGAAGAAGGTTTCCGGTTCGCTGAAGCTGACATATTCTCAGTACCGTGAGCTGCAGGCGTTCTCGCAGTTCGGTTCAGACCTTGACAAGGACACCAAGGACAGACTTGCTTTGGGTGAGCGTGTTGTTGAAGTCCTGAAACAGGGCAGAAATTCGCCTCTTTCCGTTGAGCATCAGGTCATCATCATCTATGCCGTTACAAACGGTTTCTTAAAGGACATTCCTCTGAATCTGGTTCAGGATTTCCAGAATGAGCTGTTTGAATATGTGGATTCCACACACCCCGAAATAGGTGCGTCCATCAGAGATACCAAGGATCTCAAGGACGACAACAAGGCGGCTATGAACGAAGCTATCGGCGAATTTGTTAAGAAATTCCTCGCAGAAAAGGTATAAAGGAGGCGGTTTTTAAATGGCTTCCGGAAATATGAAGGTCATAAAGCGGCGAATAAAGAGCGTTGAGTCCACCATGCAGATAACCAAGGCAATGGAGCTGGTGGCGTCCTCAAAGCTCCGTAAGGCAAAGGAAAAGGCGGATAACGCCCGCCCCTATTTCAAGGCTTTGTATGACACAATGTGCGAGATACAGTCGGAAAACGAAGGCTTTCTCTCCCCCTTCACCAAGCGGTCAAAGAACGGAAAGACCCTGCTTATCGTTATCGCAGGTGACAGAGGTCTTGCAGGCGGCTTTAACGCTAACATTTTCAAATTAGCACAGCAGCGCATTGACGAGCTGGGCGGCAAGGATAATGTGGAAATTCTCGCTGTGGGCAAGAAATCGGTGGAATATTACGAAAAAAGGCAGTTCACCATCGAGGGAAAATTCCCCGCAGTTGCAGAGGGGCTTACCATCTATCAGGCGGAAAAGCTTTGTGAATGCGTTATCGAACCCTTCCTAAAGGGCAGGATAAAGAGTGCCGAGCTGTTCTATACCGAGTATGTTTCACCTATCACCCAGACTGCAAGGGCAATGAAGATACTGCCCGTTGAAACGGAAAAGCCCACAGGCGGCAAGCGTGCTCTGCCTATTTATGAGCCGTCCCCCGCAGCGGTGTTCAACAGCATTGTGCCCAAGTATCTGACAGGCGTTATCTTCTGCGCCGTGGTGGACAGCTTTGCGTCCGAGCAGGCGTCCCGTCGTTCCGCAATGGAAAACGCTTCCGACAACGCTTCCGAGATGATAGCGGACCTGTCCCTTATGTACAACCGTGCAAGACAGGCGTCCATTACTCAGGAGATCACGGAAATCGTTGGAGGAGCGGCGGCAGACTGATAATTCGCCTAAATATAATACGTTCAGAAATAAACCACCATTTTGTAGGGGCGGGGTTTCCCCGCCCGCAGGTCACAGAAATTATGTAATTTTCAGCAACACCCACGGGACGGGAAACCAAAGCTATGCTTTTTCCCCTACAATGTTATTTTTATTGAACGTATAGCTTATACCATATATAGAAAATAAAATGACTGGAGGTAGAAAAATGCCGCAGAAAAATACAGGCAAGGTCGTTCAGATAATCGGCGCGGTAGTCGATATCAAGTTTGACAAGGACAGCCTGCCCAAGCTGCTTAACGCAATAGAAATTCAGCATAACGGCGGTACTCTGGTAGTCGAGGTCGCACAGCATATAGGCGACGATGTTGTAAGATGTATCGCAATGGGTTCCACAGACGGTCTTGTAAGAGGTGTGGACGCTGTTGACACAGGCAGCCCTATCACCGTTCCCGTCGGCAAAAACACCCTCGGCAGAATTTTCAATCTGCTGGGTGAACCCGTTGACAATAAACCCGCTCCTCAAACGGAGGAAAGATGGCCTATCCACCGTGAAGCCCCCTCCTATGAGGAACAGCAGGCTTCAAACGAAATTCTGGAAACAGGCATCAAGGTAATCGACCTTATCTGCCCCTACCTTAAAGGCGGTAAGATCGGACTTTTCGGAGGTGCGGGCGTTGGTAAGAC
>JAEDOB010000319.1 GCA_016302225.1 Oscillospiraceae bacterium
TCAAGCTTTGCTTTCAGCTCACGGTCGTTATTCTGTGCAATAAGCATTGATGCGGCAGACAGCCAATGACCGAGAAAATGTCCCCTCAGCTGGCAGGTTGGCGACTCCCAGCCCAGGTGCATTTCCGAAACATCTCTGTCTGTGCGAATGCAGGCTTCAAGGTAGAAATTCTGGAGCAGATTTTCCGTTTTAAGCTCCATAAGATATGCCCTGTTTACATCGGCACGTTCCTTGAAAAGTCCCGGAAGAAGATGTGCATTTTCAATATTTATCTGTTTAAGCATAGTATTTACCTCCGAATGATGATCTGAAAATATTATAGCACATTATAATGAATTTGTAAGTAGACAAATAGGGTGAAAAGGTGGAAAATTCTTTGATTTGATAGAAACTAATTATTCTGAAAGCTCCATTTGTACTAAACGCCATTAGAATTATGGAGAAGAAATCGGCTCTATATGTGGCTTTATGATGACCGATTCCCGTGATTAATGAGTGACATAATATCACCTTTCATTTATATACCAAGCTAAGCGGCGATTTTATGCTGCTTTTATATGAAATGTTCACATCAACCCGTCGTACTTCTCCGAAAAATAACAGGTGTGATAACCTTGTGGACAGGCATTTCAAGAGGAGTCGGTTTCCGCTTTTTTCTCTCGTTTATCTGCATCATCAGCAGCTCCATTGCTTCATTTGCCATTGCATCTATCTGCTGACCGACTGTGCTTATGGGGATAACTGCTTCTCTTGAAATAGAGGAATTGTCAAAGCCGACGATCTTGTGATCCTCGGGCAATTTGCCGTATTTTCTGATAATAGAATTAAGAAGAATATTTGCGTGGGTGTCGTTTGACATAAAAATACCCTTGCATTTTCCGCTGTATTTTTTCTCTATATTTTCAAGCAAACCTTCAATAACAGCGGAGCCTTCGGAGTAGCTGTTTCCTATATCCGTCAGTATAAGCTCATGAGGAATATTTCGTTCCCTGCAAATATCGCAAAATCCCGTTATTCTGCCGTATGCGGGGACGTCCTCCGAAACCTCCGAATTTATATGGATAAGCACATCGCAGCCGCTTTTTACAAGCATACCTGCTGCCTGCATACCGCCCATATAGTTGTCCGTGTTTACGCTGCAAACATACTTATCCTCACGTTCAATAGTAACGATCGGCACATTATAGGACGCAAGCTCCTCGGAGGGAATAGTGTGGCTTAAAATTATCATTCCCTCAATTTTGTAGGCAAGCAGCTCCGCTATATATTTTCGCTCGGTGTCCTTGTTTTGATTGCCTGCAAAAACGAGAAATTTGTAGCCGAATTTATCGTATGTGGAAAGTATTTTATCCAGCATTTCCGAATAGTAATGCAAATGCAGATTAGGCACGATAATGCCGATAAACTCAGTCTTTCCGTTTGCAAGGATACGGGCGACCTTGTTTTCCTTGTAATCGAGGGCAACAAGAGCATCGGCTATCTTCTGCTGATTTTCAAGGGTCAGCGAGTCGGGATCGTTGAAATATCTTGATATTGTAGTCTTTGAAAATCCTGTATATTTTGCTATATCATTAAAGGTTACATTCTTTTTCATACGAAAGCCTCCTTGATATTATCTTATCACAAAAATCCTGTAATTTCAATAGTGTAACCGGTAAAGTAACCGGTTTTGTGAAATGCGCACAAAACGGAAAAATTATTTTGAACATTTTTAATGAAGATGAAAAAAAGCTATTGACATATTAGGATATTCGGGTTATACTGTAAGCATAAAGTAACCGGTTACTTTACCGGTTACGAAAACGAGATCTCAAATGACGAAAGGAGCAGGAGTATGAAGAAAGCAATATCGGCGGGGATTTCCGCATTGCTGCTTGCAGGGTGTCTGAGCGGCTGCGGCAAAAGCGAAATTCAGCCCGGAGATGTCGCAGGCTTTGACGAGGGCGAGATACTTGTAAGTATGTGGGTGCATACCATTGAGGATACTCCCGAGGGCGAGGCATATAAAAAATCAGTTGAAAGCTTTAATGAGAATTTCAACGGCAAATATTTTGCAAACGTGGAGTTTATCCCGAGAAATGACAGCGGCGGAGGATATTCAGATAAGATAAACGCGTCCGTTATGTCGGGCGATCTTCCCGATGTTATCACAGTGGACGGCCCCAACGTTTCCGCATACGCCGCAAACGGAATTATTCAGCCACTTGCAGAGATGACAGACGATGAAAAAAGCCGCTACCTTGATTCCATAATCGAACAAGGAACGGTAAACGG
>JAEDOB010000054.1 GCA_016302225.1 Oscillospiraceae bacterium
ACCACATTTTTCTTGTCCTTCAAAGCGTAGTCGGCACATCTTCCGACAATAACGCAGGGACCTTCATTTGCGATGCGTCTGATAGCTTCAAACTGCGCAAGAAACAGCTGATGATTGAAGGGGAGAGTGTCCTGCGAATAGGTGGTGGAAAGCATATAAAGCAGGCTGTTTACGGGCTTTTCGTCGTTTTCGATAAAGAACTCCTCGGCAATTCCACTGTGCTCCGAGGCTGCCTTCAAAAGCTCGTTGTCATAGAAAGGAATATCGTACTTTTCCGCAAGGAGCCTTCCGATCTCGCGTCCTCCGCTTCCAAACTGACGGCCGATAGTAATAACAGATTTCATAGCAGTGATCAATCCTTTCCGAATATCGGATATACCGATATGTTTATATTTATATAATATCACAAATCAGCAAAAAAATCAAGAGATAAATTTATTAAAATCCAATAAATATAAAATTCTGTTCAGCTATTGCATTTTGGTCGGATTTGTGGGATAATATTACTGTATGAAATTAAACAATAAGACTATCGGAGGAAAAAATGAATATCAAGGAATTTGTTATCAACACATTAAAGGGTACTGCCATAGGCATCGCAAACGCCGTCCCCGGTGTCAGCGGAGGAACGCTGGCAGTCGTTCTCAAGCTTTATGACAGGCTTATGGACGCTATCGACCTGAACATAAAGAAGATAAAGGAAAATTTCGGTTTTCTGGTTTCCGTTGTTATGGGAATGGGCATCGGTATCATACTTACGGCAAAGGTGCTGACCGTGCTGTTTGAACGCTACAATCAGCCGACGCAGTTTTTCTTTATCGGAATAGTGCTGGGAAGTCTGCCCATGATCTACAAGGAAAGCACTAAGGAGTCAAAGCTAAAGGGTGTGAATGTTATCCCGTTTATCTGCGGTGCTGCGGCGATGATAGGCTTTACGCTGCTGACCTCCGGTACGCCTATTGCGGACGGTTCGGACACGCTGACGGTCGGGTATGCCATTTATCTCGCTGTTGTGGGATTTGCGGCAATGGTCGCTATGATACTTCCGGGGCTCAGCGGCTCAATGGTAATGAAGGTTTTCGGTGCGTATGATACGATAATTGCGTCTATCGACACCATAACCTCTTCGGGCATTAGCATGAGCGAACGCATTACAGCCTGCCTGCCGCTGATACCTGCGGGAATTGGTATTGTTGTGGGCGTTTTTGTGGCAGCGAAGATAATTTCCATTCTGCTGAAAAAATTCCGTCAGGGAACCTACTGCGTTATAGCGGGGCTGATGGTAGGCTCTGTGTATGCCATCTACTCTTACGCATTTGCCGAGGGCGAAAGCTTTGCTCTGAACGGAAGGGGAATAGCTTCTGTGATCACACTTATTATCGGTGCTGCACTTCCTTTTCTTACGGAGCTTCCCGGGCGTCTTTCCAAAAAATCCGAGGATTAAAAATATCAGCGTCACAGCTTTTTGAACACTGTGACGCTGTTTTTATTTTCTGTTCGGTCTTCTTTTGATTTTCAGCGTACCATCGGGCAAAGACACATAAAACAGAAATCCCTTACTCCTCATTTTCGCTGTCCGATTCGGAGCCGCCTTTTCCGCAGCTTTTTTTGTAGCTCAGGGGGCTGACACCCACATATTTCTTGAACTTATTGTGGAAATAGTTGATATTGGTATATCCGACCATTTCCGCAACCTTGTAGACCTTGTATTCCTCCATGGAAAGAAGCCGCTTAGCCTCGGTAATTCTTATCTTATCGAGATAGTTGTTGAAGTTTTCTCCCGTATATTGATGGAACACCTTTCCGAGATATGCGCTGTTGTAGCCGAAAATTCCCGCCAGCATTTCCAGACGAAGCTCCTGATTATAGTTTGCCTGAATGTACCGAACGACACGCTCCATAGTGCTTTTGGTGGTTTTCCCGAAATGTACGTTGGATATTTCGGTAAAGGTCTGCTGCATAAGCTCGATAATGTCGAAAAGTCCGCCGCAGCTGCCGATCTTATCTCTGAGCAGGTCACAGTTGAAGATCTGTTCCGTTTTCTTTTCGCCGATATTTTTTATCATTTTTGTGTTGATGTCCATAACAAGGGTAATGCACGCCACCTTGCAGCGTTCTGCGGAATATCCGCATTTCCTGAGAGAATTGCAGAAGTCGTCCATACACTTTTTCAGCTTTGCGGTATCATTTATTTCAATAAAGGCATATATCGTATCGGCATAGCTGTCAAGGTCTGCTTCTTCACGGGTATCTGCACGCATTTCGGTCGTCAGCAGCTCGCAGTCGGAGTAGAGGAATCGGTCACGCATAAGTGCTTCGGCAGAGAGATAGGAATTCCTTATCTGCGACGGGTCGTCAGTTCTTTCGCCCATGGTGATGAAAATATCGCCGCCGTGAAGCTGCTTGAACCGTCTGAGGATTTCTGCCGCTTCACCGTTCGGCTTATTGCGGAAAATAACTGCGATAGATGTCAGCAGGTGGGCGGAAACAATGTCGCAGTTCTCCGTATTTCCGAGGAAATCCTTTATCTCATTGACGATATTCCGCTGACCGCTTGAATAGTCGGGGTGGACGGCTTCAATAAGGGCAATATCAAATGAAGTGCAGCCGCTCAGAATATTTTCGCAGCCCGATTCGCCCATTAGAATACTGCGGAGCTTCTGCTCTCTGAGATACTCGCCGCTTTGATTTTCGCGGATAGTGCGTTCCTTGTCCGCAAGAATCTTGTCCCTGACGGTTTTCAGGTTTTCGGTAAGCTCGTCCTCATCGATGGGCTTTAGGATAAATCCCTCAACGCCCAATGAGATAGCTTCTTTTGCATAGGTGAAGTCGGAGTAGCCCGAAACTATCATAAAACGGCAGTTTGCTCCCCGATTTTTCGCCGCTTCAATAAGCTGTATGCCTGTCATTCCGGGCATTCTCACATCTGCAAGGACCAGGTCGGGCTTCAGCTCGAATATCTTATTCAGTCCGTCCTCACCGTTTTCGCCCTCGCCGCAGACCTCAAAGCCCAGCTCCTCCCAGGGAATTATCATTTTTATGCCTGCCCTGATATTGGGCTCGTCGTCAACTAAAAGCACTTTAAGCATTCAGAGTGTCCTCCTTGTCTGTTGATGTTTTGCGTTCGCTGTATGCGGGAAGGGTTACGGTGACCTTGGTGCCCTTGCCCTCCACGCTTGAAATATGCAGTCCGTATTCGGAGCCGTGTGCCATTTTTATTCTGGAATTTACATTGGTAAGACCGATGCTCTTTCCCGAAGATGTGTCATTGTCAATAAGCTTCTGCTCGATTTCAGCCAGACGCTCGGGTGTCATTCCGCAGCCGTTGTCTATAACCGTAATGATAACATCGCTGCCCTTACGTGTTATCTTAATGTCGATCTTTCCGTCAACAGTGCTGCTCTCTACACCGTGAACAAAGGCGTTTTCAACTATTGGCTGGATAATAAGCGGAAGAATGAGGTAATCCTTTTCCACCTCGCAGATAATGTTGTAGGTTATCCTGTCGCCGAAACGAGCCTTCTGGAGTTCAAGGTAATTTTCGGTAAATTCCAGCTCAGAGCCGAGGGTGACATTTGTGTCCTTGACTTCAAGACAGCGGCGGAGAATTTTTCCCAGCTTCTTGACCAGAACGGCGGTTTCCTTGTCACCGCTGCAAAACGCTTTCATACGGATAGTTTCAAGGGAATTGTACAGAAAATGCGGATTTATCTGGCTGGCAAGTGCCTTGAATTCAGCCTCCGATTGGGATAATTTCAGCTGTTCAGCCTGTAATTTAGCGTTATATGCTTCTTTGATAAGTATCTGCATACTGTTTACCATTCGCCGCAGATCCTCGTTAAGCTCCGTGATCTCGTCATTTCCTTCGATCTCGCAGCTCATGGAGAAATCACCCGTAGCAACGCTGTGCATCTGATGCTTCAGCTGGTCGATACGGTTTGAGAACATACTTGTAAAGAGTATGATTATCAGAAATGACAGGAAAAAGCAGGACATCATATACCACATATAGAGGTTATATGCAGCACTTGTCTGTGCATTTATGGTGTTTGCGGGGGTGATGAGGAATATCTGGAAGATGTTATTTGTGTTTTCATACTCAAAGGTTTCAAGGACATTATAGGTGTCGCCCCTGTCAAAGGCAATATCTGTCAGTGTCCTGAGATTTGGTTCAAGCAGGTCATGGTCGGGTGCGCCGATGACGCTGCCTATCTTGAAATTCTCGATATTGCTGTAGAAAACCTTGCCCCGTTCGGTGGAGAATACAACATCGTCCGTTTCGTTTGCCATCAGGTTATCTATCCAATCGGGATTTATGATAATGTCCAGCACGCCAACGCATTTATCCTCGGAGAAAATTGCCTTTATGAGATGAAGATAAACATTGCTGTCTGTCTTGTCCTGAAAAACAGTAACCTTGGAAACGCCCTTATTGTTAATTGCTTCGTTATACCACTTGCTTTCACGAATGGAGATGGTCGTGCGGTAAAACTCGTCATTATAGAGAGGAAGAGGCCGCTCAACGTATATCCGCATTTTTTTGACCTGATTATACGCATTTATATAGCTGCCGAAAAATGAGTTTGAGGAGTAAAAATCCTTGCATTCCTGGGGGGTGTAGTACCCGCCTGAGAGAAATTCGCATATGTCCTCGTTTACATATATCTGCTGCGCAATGCCGTCCACCGTGGCTATCATATCGCTAAGACGTGTTTTCAGGCGGTCGGCATTGTTGAATGAGGTGTTGATGATACTTTCCTCAAGTATTTTGACCATATTCAGGATATTGAAGATACCCGCAAGGAAGATGGGAACGATAACAACAATGTAGATGAACATCATCTTGCTTCTGATCTTGAAATTATGTATAAATTTAAACAAGCCTTGCACCGTCCTCCGTATATTTTCAATCCGACTATCGTCAGAATAGCTTCTTCATTTGCAAATAATCATTAGGAAATTACTGATTAATGGGTGTTCTCCCGCCTTCGGCGGGAGAACACCCACATAAATACGTCAACCAAGAAGCGAAAAGAGCAAAAATGTGGATCAAATCAGCAGTTCCTTATTATTAACAATATTATACCACGCTTAATAGCAAAATTTGTGAAATTTTCATTAAAAATCACAGATAATTGCAATAAAAATAGGGCTGCCACTTTAACTGAGTGACAACCCTTTGATTTTTATTGTGCCGGTGCAGCTGTTTTCGGGGGAGCGGCTGTTTCCTGAGGGGGCGCAGAGGTTTCTGCGGCTGAAAGGGTGGTTTCGGCTGCGGTTGTTTCTGCGGGAATGCCGCCGCCCGCCGTGCCGAAGGGCGAATACAGCAGATTTTCGATGCCGCTGATAAGCTTTGAGGTGTTTGCCGCAAATGCGTTATTCAGGAACAGCACATCTGTTGCGCCTATCTGCTTGATGTAATCAACAGCATTTTTCTCGAAAAATCTTATGTCGATAACGTAAATTTCCTCGAAATCCGAAACAAGGAAGGGTACAAATGCGTTTCCGTAGGACTCCTTGAAAACGACGATCTTTCTGCTGTTTTTGTTCTCGGTGACAATTTTTGTGTGGATAGCGTCCGCACCCAGGAACATTCCGTAGCAGTTTTCGCCCTCCACATATTCATGGAACAGCACGCCGTTATACTTGAACGCCAGAGTTTTATAGTCGTAATAGGAAGTCGTCCAGTTGACGGGCGGGATATAGTAGGTGAATGTGTCGGGGTTATTTTTCAGGTCGATAAGATTTGAATATCCGTAAAGAGAACCTACAAAGCCTTCCTTGGTCTTTGTTTCATATTCGGAGATGGGAAGGGGAGTGTTGCCCAAAGCCTCCGAAAATGCGGTGTATGCGTAATATGCGCCCAGCGGCGTCCAGTGGTGGTCGGTGCGGAAGTAGACGTATTCATTGCTGTGTTCCTGCAGCTTTGAGTAGGCGTCAACGTGTATAACGTCCTCGGAAAGGTGGGAGTATATCTTTTCGATATTGTCCTTTTCCGATGCGGAATATTTTCTCAGCTTATCGGGCAGATAGAATTCAACGGAGGTGGGGACTATCATATTGTAGACATTTACATCATCGCCCAAAGCTTCTTTATATGCGTTGATGGTTTCTGCGTAGCGAATGCCCTGTTTCTCGCTGCCGCCGAATAGCATAATTCCTGCGGGCTTGTCGTTAAGCGTTATCTGAACGATGCCGTTATGGGAAAATTCGGAAACGTTCTGCTCCTCCTCGGGCTCGGTTTCCGTTTCGGATTCGGTGGTTTCGGGGGGAGCGGTTTCAACGGGAGAAGCGGGGGAGGTGCCCTCGGGCTTTTCGGTGCTTTCGGTAACTATGGGCTTTTGCGTTTCGGTGACGGGCTCTTCGGTTTCCAGAACATTTCCGTCATCATCTGCCACAACTGCCACATCGCCGTGGAAAACGTAGGTGTCATCGCTCTTGATTCCCTGCGCCTTCTTTATATATGCGCCCAGCTCGTGAATGTCGTCACGGTAGGGAACGGTGTCGTTGAAATATTCCGAAAGCTCAGCGGTATATTCGCCCGAAAAATAGCTTTCCCAGCTGAACTTCGGGAACTCCGCAAGCTTTCTGTTTTCAAGCTCCGAATGGGTGGGACGTTTCAGGAAAACTAGGCAGAGTGTGCCGAAAAATATTGTACTCAGCAGCACGATAATATTTATTCTGTCGGCAGAAGCTCTTTGCTTTTTCAGCTTTCTTTTCTTCCGCATTTCCTCGGCGGAATAGCGGTTTTTCTTATTTTTTCTTTTCATATTTTATTACCCTTTCTGATTTTTAAACGGTTGGTTTTGCCGGAAAATCAGAAGTTGAAATACAGGAACGGATTGCTTGTGCCCGATGCCAGCATAACAGCCGAGCAGCCCAGAATCGCTATGAGCAGGATAGTCTGCGCCGACTTGAACACTACAACAGCGGCACCGGATTTTTCTTCCGCTGCCAGTGCCTTTTCCCTGATAAATCTGAACAGAGGAAAGCAGAGTATTACAGCTGCGGCGATAAGAAAAATGTTTGCGGTAAGGTCCGCCTTGGACAGCTCATCGGTAAGGGGAATGTCCCCAAATCCGAACATTGCCGAAACGCATTTGCCGAATTTAGTAAGGTCGGTGAAGTAGAAAAGTCCCCAGCCGATAACGGTCACGAAGAACATATAAATGTGTGAGATGAACTTCGGCAGCTTTTCCAGCAGCTTGCCGTAGCAGAATTTTTCGAGAATTATCAGCACGCCGAAATAGCAGCCCCAGAGGATAAAATTCCAGCTTGCGCCGTGCCATAAGCCTGTGAGAAACCACACAACGGCAAGATTTAACAGCTGATGCTTCCTGTTACCGCCCATGGGTATGTAGAGGTAGTCACGGAAGAAGCTGCCCAGGGAGATGTGCCATCTCCGCCAGAATTCCGTTGCGGAACGGGAAACATAGGGGTAATTGAAGTTTTCGGGGAAATGGAAGCCGCACATAAGTCCCAGACCGATCGCCATATCGGAATATCCCGAAAAATCGTAGTATATCTGAAGCGTGAACATTATCAGACCGAACCATGCAGCTGCGGTGGAGTTTGGCGAGATGTCAAAGATAAGGTACTTGTCTGCCAGCTCGCCCACGGCATTTGCGATAAGTACTTTCTTTCCCAGACCGTAGATAAACCGCACTAGACCTGTGTTAAAATCTGCAAGGGTAATGCTTCGTCGGTCGATCTCCTTTGCAACGTCGCTGTACCGCACAATTGGGCCTGCCACCAGCTGGAAGAACATTGAAACGTACATCAGAAAGCTGATGAAGTTTTTCTGGGGCTTTACGTTGTCACGGTAAACATCAATGGTGTAGGAGATCGTCTGGAATGTATAGAACGAAATGCCGATGGGAAGTCTGAAATTCGGCACATCAAAGCTTGTCTTGAACAGCAGATTGATATTTTCCACGATAAATCCGCTGTATTTGAAGGCGGCAAGCACGCCGAGATTTATTACAAGTGAGCTTATAACGCCCAGAACGGCTATCTTCCGCCCTCGGAATTTGCCGATAAACAGTCCGTTGCAGTAGTCAACAAGTGCGCTGCCTATGAGCAGAAGCACCCATACGGGTTCGCCCCAGGCATAGAAAAACAGGGAAAAAATCGCCAGAACGAGGTTTTTCAGCGTTTTTTTCGTTGCCGCAAAATAGCATATCAGAAAAAGCGGCAGAAATATGAATATAAATATGAGATCTGCGAAAATCAATGTATTTTAACTCCTTTTATGAATGAAACGATTATAATAAAAGCGGGCAGATGCAGTTGTATACTGTCTGTCGGATAATGAAAAAATATCCCGCCAAAAAAGTGCAATGTCGGCACATATAAATATTTTACCACATAGCTTTACATTTTGCAATAGAAATCACACATTTTTTACAGGAAAAAATTTCACAAAATATTGTTCCCCCATACGCTTGATATGTGCAGATTTTATGGTATAATTATTGTAGTAGGGAAGTACTGATTTAAATACCTTTATATTTTTCTGTTACCTAAGTGAAGTGTTTAGGTGTATCTTCCCCCGCCAAAGGCGGGGGAAGATACTGTAATCGGCGTTTCCGTAGAATTTTTGCTTCGGGAGTGTGATAATTTGAACGAGCGTTTGCCCTATCTCAGGGAAAAAACAGGTAAGCTTACCACAAAGCCGGGCGTTTACCGTATGCGGGACAAAACGGGTAATATTATATATGTGGGCAAGGCGAAAAATCTGAAAAACAGGGTCACAAGCTATTTCAGGGAAAACCCCGACCACACGCCCAAGGTAGCAAAAATGGTTTCCCACGTTTACGACTACGACTTTATTGTTACGGACACGGAATATGAGGCGTTGGTGCTGGAATGCTCCATGATAAAGCAGTTTTCGCCCAAGTATAATATCCTTTTGAAGGACGACAAGGGCTATCATTATATACGAATTTCCGATGACGCATATCCGAGAATAACGGCGGAAAAGCAAAAAAGCGGCGGTGGAAAATTCCTCGGTCCATACACGGGGGCGTTTGTTACCACACAGACCGTCAACGAGGTAAACAAGGTGTTTATGCTGCCTACCTGTCACCGAAAATTCCCGCAGGATTTCGGGAAATACCGTCCCTGTCTTAATCATCATATCGGGCAGTGTATGGGCGTTTGTATGGGGAAAATCTCCGAAAATGAGTATGCGGAGATAATCAAGGATGCTGAGGATTATATTAGAAGCGGCAGCCGAAGCAGCGTTGAAAAGATGACCGAGCAGATGAACAAGGCGGCGGAGGAGCTGGATTTTGAGCTTGCGGCAAAGCTTCGTGACCGCATTAGGGCAGTTTCCAAGGCTGCCGATACGCAGAAAATTATGGACAGCTCTCTGCCCGACACAGACGTTATTGCCTTTGCGCAGAATGGTTCTGACGCCTGCGTTTCCGTGCTGACCTATCGGGGAGGGCGGCTTTTTGACCGTTATCAGTATTTCCTCGGTGACAGTGACAGTGAGGAGGAAATGTGTGCGGATTTCATTTTGCAGTATTACAGCGGCGAACGTGAAATTCCACGAATGATACTTGTTGAAAATGAGCTGACGGACAGCGAGCTAATACATTCCATTCTCAGGGAACGCTGCGGTCATGCGGTGGAGCTGACGACGCCGCAGAGGGGACGGCTTTCCCGTCTGACGGCTCTGGCAAAGTCCAATTCGGAGGAATTTCTGTCGGTAAAGGTTGGCAGGACGGGGAAGGAAATTGCTGCGCTTGAAGAGCTGGCAAAGCTTCTCGGTTTGGGAAAAACGCCGCTTTACATTGAGTCCTATGATATTTCAAACCTTGCTTCAACGTCCATGGTTGCGGGTATGATAGTTTTCGAGAACGGCAGACCGCAGAAGAAGGCGTACAAGCGGTTTTCCATTAAGGAGAATGTTATTCAGAACGATGTGGGCTGTATGCAGGAGGTCTTGCGGCGCAGATTTGAGCATTATCTTGATGAAAACGAAAAGGACGAGGGCTTTGCAAAACTGCCCGATCTTATCCTTCTGGACGGCGGTCAGGGACAGATAAATGCGGTCGAACCGCTTCTGAGGGAGATGGGGATAAATGTCCCCGTTTTCGGTATGGTCAAGGACAGTCGGCATAGGACGAGGGCGGTAACTTCTTCGGGAGGGGAAATTTCCGTTCCGCCGAACAGTCCCGCATTTATGCTTGTTACACGAATTCAGGACGAGGTGCACAGATTTGCCATAACCTACCAGCGTAGCAGGCATAGCAAGAACACCTTTGCCATGGAAATCACAAAAATCAAGGGAATTGGCGAGAAAAAAGCCCAAAAGCTGTACCTCAAATTCAAGACAAAGGACGCTTTGCGGGCGGCATCTCCCGAAGAAATTGCCCAAACTGCGGGAATTAATGCCGAGCTTGCCCGTCAGGTTTATGAATTTATACAAAATCAGCTCTAAAGTGTAGACAAATCCGTTTGTTTGGGTTATAATATATATGTATCTCTGTAAAGAGAAAAAATGCCCTTGGGCAGTTAGGATTTTACAATGCGAGTTATTACAGGTTCTGCAAGAGGCAGAAGGCTTAAAACATTGGAGGGTATGGACGTTCGCCCCACCACCGATAAGGTGAAGGAGGCCATATTCTCTGTTATACAGTTTGATGTGCCGGGTGCGGCAGTGCTGGATCTTTTTTCCGGTTCGGGACAGCTGGGCATCGAGGCACTTAGCAGAGGGGCGGAAAGCTGCTGCTTTGTTGACAAGAGCCGCAGTTCTATCGACGTTACTTCGGA
>JAEDOB010000320.1 GCA_016302225.1 Oscillospiraceae bacterium
ATTGTAGGGGCGGGGTTTCCCCGCCCGCAGATGCAGATTCGGTAAATTCTATCGGTAATTGCGGGACGGGATGCGTCCCCTACATTACAATGTGTGACAAGTTATTCCATCGCCCCAAACACAATATTTTTAACAAGCCGAGTAAATCGGTTAGTCCCCGCACCGCATCGCTGCAAAAACAGCAGAGTTGCCATATTATTTTCGGGATCGGCGCAGAAATATGTACCCGCCCAGCCGTCCCAGCCGAACTCGCCCTTTGAGCAAAGGTGCATGGAATTTGCGGGGTCGTCAAGAACTCTCACAAGGCAGCCGTAGGAGTGACCGTACATAGACTCCCAGCCGTTGTAGCCCTTCTTCTGGGATTCCGTCAATGCGGGAGTGCGCATATATTCAACGGATTTTGCGGAAAGCAGACGATAGCCGTCCGCGGACAGTCCGCCGTTTGCCAGAGCATATGCAAGCTTGCCGTAATCGGTTATGGTGGAGGTCAGACCCGCTCCGCCCGATTCAAACATGGGCTTTCTGCACTTCATAGGGTCGGCAAGACCGAGGAAACATTCGGTAAATTCCTCCAGACCGTTCCCCTTGTCATCATATATCTTTGCGCATCTGGACAGCTTATCTTCGGGAACGGAGAAGCCCGTGTCCTCCATTCCCATGGGGTCAAAGATCTCCTTTTTTAGGAACTCGCCGAAGCTCATTCCCGAAACGACTTCCACAACAGCACCCAGAATATCCGCCGAAAGTCCGTAATGCCACATCTCCCCGGGCTGATAACCGAGAGGACATTTTCCCACGGCATTTGCAAGCTCAACGGTAGAAAGCAGCACGCCGTCGTCGGGATTTTTGATGTTAGTGCCCATCAGCTCCCCGACCTTTTCTCCCGCAAATCCCCCCTCGGGATAGAGCACGCCCGAGGTCATATGCAGCAGGTCCTTAATGCGTATTTCCCTGTTTGCGGGGACAAGCTTTTCGCCGTCCCACACCTGAGCGTCCTTGAAGCCGTTCAGATACCACCAAACGGGCGAATACAGGTCAAGCTTGCCCTGCTCCACAAGCCGAAGGACAGCGCAGGCAGTCACAGGCTTTGACAGGGAGAAAAGGCGGACAATGGTTTTCTCGTCCATATCAATATTATTTGCAATATCAGCCTTGCCGAAGCCGCAGGAATAGACGGTCTTTCCGTCCTTGACAACAGCCGCAGCGCCGCCCGCTATCCAGCCGCTTTCCACCTCTTTCAGTCCCGTTTCTCTGATTTTTTCAAGGTATTTGACGTTCATTTGCTTACTTCCTTTCGATGATCTTCATATTTCTGTTTTCCTCTCGGAAAATCGGCTCTTCGTCGTAATTTGTGTAATCGGGCAGGAGATGTCCCAGATACAGCTCAATATTTTCCGTAACGTCCTCGGGAACGTCGGAAAGCTCCTTTGCCGCCTCCAGATTGTACGCATCTGCGGAGGTGTACTGAACGGCGTTCTCCGATATATCGGACTTTTTCAGGGGAACCGCCGTCCGCTTGTATGCAGGAGGCTTTTCGTGATAAATGGGCGTTGACAAGGTAGGCTCGCTGTAAACGCCGTCCATAGTGACCTGCTTTTTCGGAGATTTGTTGTAATTCGGGAGATTAATGCCGGTA
Organism: Oscillospiraceae bacterium; assembly: GCA_016302225.1. Classification (GTDB taxonomy): domain Bacteria; phylum Bacillota; class Clostridia; order Oscillospirales; family Ruminococcaceae; genus UMGS1889. Next base: position 1,637 of record JAEDOB010000320.1, read on the forward strand.
ATGCCCACAGAGCCCATCTGCCCGGGGACATAATTCTGCGCCCTTGTCGCCGCCATTCCCCCCGCAGGACGGGCAACAGGCTGCAGCTTTATGGACTTCTGACGGTTTTTCGACATCATGGGACGGGTGTCCACGAAATCGGGCCAGCCGGGGAGCTTTTTCAGCTCGTCCCGCTCATTTGCGCAGAAAAGCAGCACAAAGTTGTACCCCGCCCCGAGAATCAGCAGAAACAGCGAAAACAGCGCATTTTCCATGGGACAGAATATCCCCGAAACTGCCATTGCCGCAAAATCCAGCAGCAGAGAAGCCGCTATCCATTTACGCTTTCTTCTCGACGCAAGGCAGGTGCAGACTATCATTGCCGCACCAAGCAAAATGCCGATATTCAGCCCGCCAAAGGTCAGCTCGCACATTGAAAAGGCAGCCACCGCAGCTACGGAGTTTACCGCATAATTCGCCCCGAACACCGTATCGTTGCGCTGCTTGACCTTATGCGCCTCCTCGTAATGGGCAAAGGGGTCCTTCGGGTCAACATAGATGTTTTTCAACGGCTCACGTCCTTTCGCTTGAAGCTCTCTATATAATTATATACTGTTTTTGACATTATGTAAAGTGATTTTTTCAAAAATTC
>JAEDOB010000321.1 GCA_016302225.1 Oscillospiraceae bacterium
ACCCCGCAGGTCTTGAAACATGGACAAAGGCACTTGACAACGGCTGTTCCATCGGGCATATCTTCTACGGTTTCACACAGTCCCCTGAGTTCGGTGAGATTTGCGAGGAATACGGCATTGAGCAGGGAACATGGGAATACACGGAAAACCGTGACAAGAGCGAGGAATTAACATCATTCGTTTCCAGACTTTACACAAAGGCGCTTAACAGAAAATTTGACGTAAACGGTCTGAACAACCACACAGGAACATATCTCGAAAACCATGACCTTTATCAGTTGGCATACAATTTCATTTTCTCACCCGAATTTATCGAGAAAGATCTCTCCGACGAGGACTTTGTAGACACCATGTACCGCACCTTCTTCGACAGAGAAGGCGACCCCGATGGAAGAGCGGACTGGCTGGGCAGAATGAAGAGCGGTATGTCCCGTGAGCAGGTTCTGGCGGGCTTTGTGGGCTCGCAGGAATGCGCAGAGCTTGTTGCTAGGTTTGGTATCTGATTTATTGACAGGATAAAAAATTCAATGGAAAAGCCCCCGTATCATATTCAGATTCGGGGGCTTTTTTGGTGTGTATTAATGGCGTTTGGCAAAAAATAAAAACCCTTGCAAATTTCTGCAAAGGCTCCGAAAAAATCAGCCGAATATTTCCGAATAACGCCGAAAGCTGTCCGCCGACGCCGAGATGTGCTCGGGAGAAGGTATCCCGCCAAAGCCGTATGCGGCGTGAACAAAGGGAATGTCCGCCTTTAATGCGGCTTTGCAGTCGCCGTCGGTATCGCCTGCGTAAGCTGCACTTTTGCAGCCGTGTTTCTTCATAAGCAGCCGTATGGTCATACTTTTTTCTGTCCCCGTATCGCCCCAGCAGAGATGTCCCGAAAAGTATTTTCCAAAACCGCTGAATTTCAAAAACGCTTCAATATATCCCCGCTGGCAGTTGCTTACAATAAACAGCCTGTGATTTTCGGCAAGCTGCTTCAGTGTTTCCTCCTCGCTGCCGTAAATTTTCCCGCCGTGCTCGGAAACATATTCGTTTTCAAATTCCATACATTTTTTCAGAAGGCTTATCTGACTTCTTTCGGAAAGGGTCGGAAAAAAGTGCCGTGCAAGCTCGTCCATAGGCATTCCCATGGTATTCCGAAGTTCATCTCCGGAAATATATATCTCGTCCAGCCGAGAAATATTAAGCTCATCTATAACCGTATTCCATGACATTGCCACATTATCTGCGCTGTCCCAAAGAGTTCCGTCAAGGTCGAAAATTATACTTTCTGCATTTATCTTATTCATACTATTCCTCGCTATTATCAAGTTTGTTTTTCAGAAGCGAAACGCCTGTCAGGATATTTTGCGTATACGGCGGGGCGTATTCAACAGTTCTGTCGGCGGAGGGGGCGGAGCGTTTTATTGCCGCAAAAACGCTTTTCCAGTCGATGGTACCGTGTCCTATGGGAAGATGACTGTCGGTCGTTCCGTCATTATCGTGAAAATGAAAGCCTGCGATCCTTTCGCCCAGCGTGTCTATAAGTGCGGGAATATCCCAGCCGTTGGCATGAGCGTGTCCCGTATCTACAAGGAATTCAAGCTCGGGGTTTTCGGCAAGTGCTGTGAAATCGCCGTAATCTGCCACAAGGCTGTTATTATATCCGAAGCCTACGTTTTCCACTGCAATGCGCAGACAGTATTCCTTGGCAATTTCCGCAGTCATTGCCATACGTTCGGGGAGCAGGGCTTTTTGTGCGGCGATCTCTTCCGCAGCTCGTGTGGCAAGACTGTTTGTATGGATAACTGCATATTCCGCACCCAGAGCTTCTGCAAGCTCAAAGCATTTCTTGTGCTTTTCGATCGTATATTCAAGTGCAAGCGAACCCTCGGGCGAAAGCAGGCAGCAGCCTTCCATAGGGCAGTGCATGCCAAGCTTTTTGCCCTTTGCAAGATTTCCCATAAATCGGCGGTAGCTGTCCGCTTCATAAAACGGAATGTTGTCATAAAAAAGCTCAAAGCCTGTATCGTTTATGTTTCTTATCCACAGTTCACCTGTAAATTCAAATAGCCTTTTCCCGCCGAGAGGATATGTGCTGATGTAATACATTGCCGTCCTCCTTATTTGATGCCCGAGGTGGCAAAGCTCTGCATAAACTGCTTTTGGAATATGACAAATATCACAAGCAGAGGAAGAACCACGATAAGCGTTGCCGCACAGGTAGCGCTCCAGTTTGCGCCTGTTTCCGCAGCCATTGCAAATATGGCAAG
>JAEDOB010000322.1 GCA_016302225.1 Oscillospiraceae bacterium
GAATACGCCGTAGAATTTGAGATAGGCGGAAAGACCTGCCGTATGGGCGGTATGGCAAAGGGCAGCGGAATGATACACCCCAATATGGCGACCACCCTTAATTTCATCACCACCGACTGCGCCGTTTCTGTTCCGATGCTGCAAAAGGCACTTTCGGAAATTGTGAAAATTACATATAACTGTCTTTCCATAGACGGCGACCAGTCCACCAACGACACCTGTATGCTTATGTCGGACGGACTTGCGGAAAATCCCGAAATAACTGCCGAGGGAGCGGATTTTGACACCTTCAAAGCCGCCCTCTATCAGGTAATGGCAAACCTGACCCGTATGCTTGCAAAGGACGGCGAGGGCGCAACCAAGCTCCTCACCTGCGTATGCTCCAATGCCCCCGACCTTGACACCGCAATAATCGTGGCAAAGAGCGTTATCCGTTCGCCCCTGTTCAAATGCGCAATGTTCGGCTCGGACGCAAACTGGGGACGTGTGCTCTGCGCCATAGGCTATGCGGAAGCGGATTTTGATATAAACAAGGTTGATGTTGACCTTGGCTCAAGGGCAGGAAAAATTGCCGTTTGCCGCAATGGTGCAGGCGTGGAGTTTTCCGAAGATGAAGCCAAGAAGATACTCACCGAGGACGAGATAGAAATTTACATCAGCCTTAATCAGGGAAATGCACAGGCAACCGCCTGGGGCTGCGACCTTACATATGATTATGTTAAGATAAACGGAGATTACCGTTCGTAATACCATAGGGGGATAAAATGAAGGACGACATTGACGGCAGATCTGACACTCCCGAGGAGGATATCACAGAGGTCGGATTTTTTGAAAACAGCTTTGCGGAAATATCCCCGGACAATGACAGCATTTTCCGCAGAGACCTTCTTCCCTCTGAAAGAATAATATTCACCGCACAGGGCAAAAGCGGAAAAGGCTCGCTTTATAAAAAAGTATTTACCATTGTCTGGATGATGTTTGTGATAGTCTGGATACTGACTGCACTGGGAAGCAGAGACGGATTTGCGGCAATTTTCGGACTTCCCCACACAATAATTGGAATAATGATGCTGTTCCAAGCGGGCTTTATCCGCACAAAAGTGAGCATTGCAGTTACCGACAAGCGGCTTCTGATAAGATATCTCGGACAAACTCAGGCTGTTTATCTTAATCAAGGGGAAAAGCAAGGAAGGGCGATGATACTTCCTACGGATAATGACAGCTATTGGAATATCAGCTTTGAGGGTATCAGAGGCTTCGTCACCCGAAGAGGAGAAGAAAGCGGAAATTGCCTGTTCGACACCTTTGAGCTTCCCCGTGAGGACGCTGTAAAACTTGCGGGTATCATCGACCGCATAATAAAAGGAGAGTACATATAAAATGGGAACAGAAAATCTCATATCAAATGAAATACGCTCGCAGGTGCTGATAGATGCCCTGCCCTACATTCAGAGATATAACGACAAGATAGTTGTCATAAAATACGGCGGCAACGCAATGACCAACGAGGAGCTAAAAGACGCAGTAATGAGCGATATCGTGCTACTCAATCTCGTAGGAATAAAGACCGTTCTCGTTCACGGCGGCGGACCCGAGATAAGCGATATGCTGAAAAGAGTGGGCATTGAGAGCAAGTTCATAAACGGTCTCAGATACACCGATGAAGCCACCGTTGATATCGTGAAAATGGTGCTTGCGGGCAAGGTGAACAAGGAGCTTGTTTCCCACCTTACACAGCATGGCGGCAGAGCGCTTGGAATGTGCGGCATTGACGGACAGATGATACTTTGCCACAAAATGGAGAGCGAAGTTGACCTTGGCTTTGTTGGCGAGATAGACACCATAAACACCGCCCCCATTCTTGATGCACTTTCAAACGGCTATGTTCCCGTAATATCCACCGTAGCCTGCGACGAGCAGGGTCAGACCTACAACATAAACGCCGACACCGCCGCCGCAAGAATAGCCGCCGAGCTTAAAGCGGAAAACCTTATCCTTATGACGGACATCGTGGGACTTCTGAGAGACAAGGACGACAACGGCACACTTATCCCCAAGGTGCAGGTCAGCGAAGTGCCCTTTATGAAGAGACAGGGTATAATCAGCGGCGGAATGATACCCAAGATAGACTGCTGCGTTGAAGCCGTCAGACGAGGAGTTAAAAAGACCTGCATAATTGACGGAAGAGTTCCCCACTCCATTCTTATCGAGCTGCTTTCAAATGAGGGAATAGGTACGCAGTT
>JAEDOB010000323.1 GCA_016302225.1 Oscillospiraceae bacterium
CTTTGTCTGACGACAAAGATTTCCTTACGGAAAACACAAAACTCTCAAGAAAGGAGTGGTTATTTAAATGACACTTACCATCGTAAAAAGATTCAACGGCATGGGTAAGGAGATAGATGAAACCTATCAGCCTGTTATTCCCGAGCTGGTTGAGCTGCTCTCTGAGGTCTATCACAAGCTGAATGCTGCGAGCAATGCAGAAAAGAGCAGCGATATTTCCGCATAATATCAGTTCAAAGCTTATTATTAAACATTGCGCTATTTAAAAATTTCAGAGATATCCTTTTGTTATCTCTGAAACATTTACATATTTTTTAGTCAACAAAAAAATTACCACACCAATGATGTTCCCACATAGTATTGGTACAAATTATATCTTGAAAAAATAAGTTACAAAGATTATAATAGAGATAGCCTTCACGGTTATCTCTATATTATTATAGTGGAGGCGGGATAAATGGAAAATACTTTACTCAAATCATTAAAAGGAAGAAAAGCAGCGTTATATATCCGAGTATCCACCGATGCCCAGTATGAGGAAGGATATTCGGTAGATGCCCAGAAGCTGAAGCTGGAGCAGTACTGTGCATTAAATGACGTCACCGACTATGAATTTTACATAGACGGCGGCTGGTCGGGAAGCAATATTGACCGTCCCGAAATAAAGCGTATGATAGCCGAGATAAAGGACGGCAAAGTGGGAGCGGTCATTGTATACAAGCTTGACAGACTTTCCCGTTCTCAGAAGGACACGATTTTACTGCTTGAAGAGGTGTTCAATCCTAATGACTGCAGCTTTATCAGTCTGAATGAGAATTTTGACACTACCACTCCTTACGGCAAGGCTATGATCGGAATACTTTCTGTTTTTGCACAGCTTGAGCGTGAGAATATAAGGGAGCGTACCCGAATGGGAATGCACGAAAGAGTGAGATCGGGCTGCTGGATGGGTGGCGGCAGAGTTCCTTTCGGTTATGATTATGACGCAAACAAGGACATACTCGTTCCCAATGAACACGCCGAGGACGTAAGGCAGATATTTGACCTGTATCTCCAAGGCTATTCCACAACTCAGCTTGCCAAAATGTTTGACGTTGCGGGTGACAGGCATATTACGAATATCCTTGACCGAGTGACATATCTGGGAAAAATAAACTTCAACGGCGAGATAATCGACGGACTCCACCAGCCTATCATTGACGAGCAGACGTGGAATGCGGTTCGGGAAGAACGCCGAAAACGTTCCACCAAGGGTATGGTTACATCATCGTATCTGCTGACAGGTTTTGTCTACTGCGGAAAATGCGGTGCAAGAATGAGATATCAGAAGTGGGGAAAAGACGGGCTGAAAATTTACTGCTGTTCACAGCAGCACAGCCGTCCCGAATTTGTGGTCGACCCCGACTGCGATAACTTAAAGCTTGACGCCTGCGATGTGGAAGATGTGGTTATAAAAGACCTTTTCAACTACACAAGGCAGAACAAGCGCATTGATAGGTCGCTGAATGTCAAGGCTTCGGCTTTGCAGACCCTGAAACAGAAATACGATGTGGTATCGGGACGAATAAAGCGGTTGTATAATCTCTATGCCGCAGGCGGGGACGATATCCTGCTTGAGACAATTAACGAGAACAAAAACGAGCTTGCCGAGATATCCCGACAGATAGAAAATGAAAAGAAGCTGAGCGCTGTGGTCAATGACCTCAACGAGAAAAACAAGACCATTGCCACCATTGAGGACAGCTGGAATAGTATGAGCATAAAGGACAAACGGAAGGCTATCGGAATTTGTATTGAAAGGATAGAAATTACCGACACGAAGATATCCATTAAGTACGCATTTTAATTTTTTCAACCGCTGTATGTCATTCCAATGATATCAGGCGAGCTAAAGCGTTACCTCCGCGACAACACTCCCATACGCATATCCCGAAGCCTGCGTGACCTTGCATATCGGGCTATGCAGGCAAAGGAGGAGCTTACCGCAAAGTTATGCCGAGAACCGGATATCACCGAGATCGCAAAGGAGCTGGGAGTTCCCAAGGCTGATGTGGTAACGGCTCTCGAAAGCATTTCCGACCCCGTTTCCCTGTATGAGCCTGTTTATTCCGACGCAGGAGACACCCTTTACGTCCTCGACCAGATAGGCGACGGAAACGACTCGGACGGCTGGATAGACGAGCTTTCATTCAGAGAAGCGCTTGTTTCGCTGAACGAACGAGAGAAAAAAAA